>JAQCCA010000003.1 GCA_027621155.1 Pseudomonadota bacterium
AAACATTAAATCGAGAAAAATTGCCAAAAATTACGATTTATCAAAATCTAACCTGCTGGGTAGTTACGAAATTATTTGACTTATATATCGACTACGTTCGTCAAAGCAAGATTAACAACGACACAGATCAACCACAAATCTTTATGATTAAATAGGCAAAAGAAAACCAAAAATAACTGATCAAACAAGTTTCTCTGTTAGAGTTTTCCTCCCTCCTTTCCCCTCTCTAGCAGAGAGAGTTTCTGGCTTAGCGCTTCAAAAAATTCCGCTTCAATTTCAGGCAATATCGCTAAGTAATACCAATTATCTTTGGCAAATCCTTGGCATTTTACCGCATCTTTGTACGTCATAATCACAGGCTTTTCATCATCCATCGTTTTAAAATCATCAAGTGTAAAGCTGTGATGATCTTTAAAGGCATGCGCCTCAACAATAAAGCCTAGATTGTTTAAGGTATTAAAAAATCGCTTAGGATTACCAATACCTGCCACAGCATAGCATGTACTCCCCTCGAACTTCAGTAATTGATCAATAGCAAATTGTTGACATGTTGCTAAACTCACTAAGCTTTGTGGCATTAACTGCATATCATATTGTGCTTGATTGCCTACCTTCACCCTGCCACCACCATTGATAACCATCATATCAACTTCTTTTAAACGTGTAATCGGCTCACGCAAAGGACCTGCTGGCAGGCATAGACCATTACCAAATTGACGCTGACCATCAATCACCGCAATTTCTATATCTCGATGCATTGCATAATGCTGTAAACCATCATCGCTGATAATGACATCAACTGTTTTAAGTTTCTCTTCGATATCTTGAATCGCTTCAACACGCTTAGGCGAAATAACAATCGGAATATCTTGTAGTAATTGATGCAGCATAAAAGGCTCATCACCACAGATATTTGCTGTCGTTGTCTGATCTATCATAAAAGGATAGTGCCTGGCTTTACCACCATAACCACGAGTAATAATCGCTGGATGATAGCCCCGCTTTTTTAAATACTGGCAAATGGCCTGCACCACAGGGGTTTTGCCCGTGCCACCAACAGCAATATTGCCAACGACAATCAGCGATAATTTACTGTGATAAGCATTTTTTTGTAGCTTAACTCTGCGTTTCTTAACAATGTATGAAAAAAGCCATGACAAGGGTGTTAAGATCATTGCGCGCCAAGTCTTATGCGCTGTGTACCAATCCTTTTGCATCACTTAGGACTCTTTAATGCAGCGATTGATGATAAAGCTGATAATATAAGCCGTTTTCATTTTGCAATAATGCTTTGTGACTACCCATCTCAACAATCTCACCGCCATCCATCACCACGATCTGATCAGCGTGTTCAACCGTTGATAATCTATGGGCGACAACAAACGTCGTGCGATCTTTCATTAAGCGCTCTAATGCCTGCTGGACGATGCGCTCAGACTCATTATCCAATGCACTGGTTGCTTCATCTAGGATTAATACCGGCGCATTTTTCAAAAGGGCTCGAGCAATTGCAACGCGTTGGCGCTGCCCACCAGATAGGCTTAGACCATTTTGACCCACTTCGGTATATAGACCTTTAGGTAACTTCTCAATAAAATCCCAAGCATTGGCTGCTTTTGCCGCTTGAATCACCTCCTCTTCACTGACCTCGCCATCACGACCGTAAGCGATGTTATGAAAGAGTGTATCATCAAACAGATTAACGTGCTGTGACACTAGTGAAATATGACTACGCAGGTTTGCTAAAGTCAGTGATTGCATATCTTCATTATCTAGAAGGATCTGCCCCTTTGTCGGTTGGTAGAAGCGCGCTAACAAGTTCACCATCGTGGTTTTGCCACCACCCGAGCGCCCAACCAAAGCAATGGTTTGCCCAGGTTTTGCGATTAAATTAATATGTTTTAATACCACTTGCTGAGACTCTGGGTAAGAGAAGCTTAAATCTTTAAATTCAACTTGCCCTTTGACATGTGATAATTGCTTGGTACCCTTATCTTCTTCAGATTTTGCATCCAAGATCTCAAAGATATCTTCGGTTGCCGCAATCGCCTTTTGAATGGTTGAGTTAACATTAGTTAAATTTTTAATCGGTTTTAAAATCGCCATCATGGATGCAAAAAAAGCAACGAAACCACCGGCATCAAGCCAGCCACCTTCCTTTAAGCCATAGGTTGCCACGATAAACAAAATCACCGCGATAACAATCGCACCAATAAATTGAATGATTGGTGAAGATAAACCATCAAGCATCAAGGTTTTGATTTGCTGACGATAGGTGTAGCTTAGATTGTGATCAAACTTTTGCAGTTGATATTTTTGCCCACCAAAGACGCGGATTTCTTTGTAATTAATCAAGGCTTCTTCGGCAAAGTGTGTTACCGAGCCCATTGCTGATTGGGTATTACGGCTATAATGGCGGAATTTTTTACTGATCCATGTGATAAAAACTGCAAGAAAAGGGGCAACAACAATCACCGTAATTGATAATTGCCAACTGGTTACGACCATCACAATAATCAATCCAATGACAAAGGTGCCATCTTGCACAACAGTAATAATCGCTGAACCTGTCGCACTGGTTACCTGATCGACGTTATATAAAAGCTTAGAGAGTAATTTACCTGATGAGGTTTTATCATAATAATGCGCGGGCAGATCTAAAAACTTACCAAACATTCGTTTACGAAAACGATAAACAACTTGCGCACCAAGCTTACCCATAAAAAACGATGATAAGAACGAGCCAACACCACGCAAGGTAAACAAAAGCAAAAACACCAAAGCGATGCCCTTTAAAAACTCACCCCCTGTTGGCGTAAATCCTTTATTCAATAACGGTTTAATCAAATACATTGCATAGGCATCACACGCCGAATAGATAATACTACCAACGACAGAGATCAATAGCAGTGGCCATAATGATCGGACTTCCCATAGTAGTCTTTTGTACAAACTATAGGTTTTCTTATTCGCATTTTCAGAAACGTGCATATTTTTATCTTTATTTTATTTAAGAAGCCAAATTGTCACAGAGTTTACCTAAATTTACTGATAACATAAAGAATAAGCTCGCTTAAGCTACAATAAACATGCAAACGTATTTAGTCGGCGGCGCTGTCCGCGATCAATTATTGGACCTCCCTGTCGAGGATCATGACTGGCTTGTGATTAATGCCAAGCCATTAGACATGCTAAAGCTTGGGTTTATTCAGGTTGGTAAGAATTTCCCCGTGTTTTTGCATCCTGAAACACATGAGGAATATGCACTAGCGCGCACGGAAATTAAAACAGGTCGTGGCTATCAAGCCTTTACGTTTAACACGAATGAAGTGTCATTGATTGAAGATTTAAAGCGGCGAGATCTCACGATTAACGCCATGGCAATTGATGAAAATGGGCAACTACACGATCCTTTTAATGGTCAAGAAGATATCAAAAACAAAAAGCTTCGTCATGTTAGTGATGCTTTTTGTGAGGATCCTTTGCGCGTGCTGCGTGTTGCACGCTTTACTGCCAAGCTTCATTACCTTGGATTTACCGTTGCTGATGAAACGTTGAAACTTATGCACGCCATTATTGCTAATAACGAGCTTGAAGCATTATCTCACGAGCGCATTTTGCAAGAGTTTGCGCGCGCATTGAACACGCCAAACTTCGAGGTTTTCTTATCGACATTGCAACAATTAGGTGCCTTTGAACATATTCTTAAGCCCTTACAAACATTAGCTATAAGTAGACTTAAACCATTATTAGATGCAATTCAATTACAATGTAAAAATCATGACATTTTGTTTGCTCTATTGTTGGTGCATTTAGACAGCGAGCAAGCACTTATAGAGGTATTGAATGAGCTTAAACCGCCGAAAAGCACGCAAACACTCAGCCTTAGACTTTATCGTCATCATAGGTTTTTCAGCACATTACAACAGTACTCAGAAAAAGATATTTTAAAAGCATTCAAGGCAATTGATGCACTGCGCAATAAATCAGCATTTAATGATTTTCAAATAGCACTAAGACATCTTTATCAAAACTCAGCGCATGCCATATTAAATATATCCTTGAGTGACCAAATTCAAAAAGCGTTAACCGAATATGACTATGGTTTAGCACTGAAAAATATTCGCAATAAGCAAACGATTGCCAAAACGGTGATGAAGCTACAGTTACAGCTGATCAATGAAATAATCAAGAGCGACTTACCAAATTAAGTGAAAATAAAGCCTTCGCTTTTTTACGCTAAAAACTATAGAATCCTATCTTACACATCGCTAATGGTTTGCGCGAATTTGCGCAACGCAAGAGGGAATCTGGTGTAACTCCAGAGCTGGCCCGCAGCGGTAATTGGAAACGAACGATACACATTGATTCTTAATCTCTGGGAGTCAATGAAACGCACTGATTGAAACAATTGGGAAGCAGTATCTAGTAGGTGTTTAAACGCGTCCATAAGCCCGAATATCTGCCATTGGTTAATTGATTTATATGTTAAAAAAGCTTTCGTGGAACAAAGCACACATAGAGTAAAGATACTTGATATTGGTTAATAAACAATAATCAATAGCAACACATTTCTTGCTAACTTATGTCCTTGTTCCCGATTGCTTAGTTTAAATTAATCGCGGATAGAGGATAAAAAATGAATGTAAATGTCACCAAACGCTCAGGACGTTTAGAGCCTGTTAATCTGGATAAAATTCATCGCGTGATCACTTGGGCTGCTGAAGGTTTAGAGAATGTATCTGTTTCTCAAGTTGAGCTGCAATCGCATATTCAATTATATGAAGGCATGAAAACAGCGGATATTCAGGCGATTATTATCAAAACGGCTGCTGATTTAATCTCTGAAGAAACACCTGATTATCAATATATGGCAGCGCGCTTAGCGATCTTTCATTTGCGTAAATTAGCTTATGGCGAATTTGAACCGCCGCATTTATATGATCATGTTAAAACACTGGTCAAAGCAAAAAAATATGATAGTCATTTACTTGATGACTATTCTCGTGCTGAGTTCGAGCAAATGAATACGCATATTGATCATTGGCGTGATATGAACTTCACCTATGCTGCGGTGAATCAAATGCAAGGCAAATATCTTGTGCAAAATCGCGTTACTGGCAAGATATACGAAACACCACAAATGCTTTATATGCTGGTGAGTGCTTGTTTGTTTTCAGAGCATAACAAAGCAACACGCATGCAATATGTGCTTAATTTTTATGATGCGATTAGTCAATTTAAGCTCTCTCTACCCACCCCAATTATGGCAGGAGTACGCACACCGACACGACAATTTAGCTCATGCGTGCTTATTGATACCGATGATAGCTTAGATTCAATCAATGCCTCCGCATCGGCAATTGTCAAGTACGTCTCACAGCGCGCAGGTATTGGCATTAATGCCGGCAAAATCCGCGCATTAGGTAGTGAGATTCGTCAAGGTGAAGCACTACACACTGGCTGCATTCCATTTTATAAACATTTCCAAACGGCAGTTAAATCATGCTCACAAGGGGGTGTGCGTGGTGGTGCGGCTACCTTGTTTTACCCACTGTGGCATTTAGAGGTTGAGTCTCTCTTAGTGCTTAAAAATAACCGTGGGGTCGAGGATAACCGCATCCGCCACTTAGATTATGGTGTGCAAATCAATCGCTTAATGTACCAACGCTTAATCGAACAAAAGGATATCACATTGTTTAGCCCCAGTGATGTACCTGGATTATATGATGCTTTTTTTGCTGATCAAAGTGAGTTTGAGAAGCTTTATATTGCTGCAGAAAACACACCCAATATCCGCAGAAAAACGCTTAAAGCAAGCGAGCTTTTCGCCCTTTTAATGCAGGAGCGTGCGCAAACTGGGCGTATTTACATTCAAAACGTTGATCATTGCAATACGCATTCAGCATTTAATGCGCAACTTGCACCGATTAAACAATCTAATTTATGTATGGAGATTACCTTACCCACCAAACCACTTGAGCATATTTTTGATGAAAATGGTGAGATTGCACTATGTACTTTATCCGCATTTAATTTAGGCACCATTGACTCTCTTGATGAGCTAGCGTCTTTAGCCACTTTAATTGTCACGGCCTTAGATCATCTATTAGATTATCAAAACTATCCATTAGCATCGGCTGAAATTCCCGCAAAAGCGCGCCGCAGTTTAGGGGTTGGCGTCATTAACTTTGCTTATTACTTGGCTAAAAATCATGTCAAATATAGTGATGGCAGTGCCAATAAGCTAACACATCAAACTTTTGAAGCTATTCAATATTATCTACTTAAAGCATCCAATCAGTTAGCCAAAGAAAAAGGCGTTTGCACATACTTCAACGAAACAAGCTATGCCCAAGGATTGCTCCCCATTGATCACTATAAGAAAAGTATCGATGGGTTTGCTGATTTTTCACTGCAATATGACTGGGAAGCCTTACGCCAAGACATTCAACAACATGGCTTACGCAACTCCACCTTAAGTGCGATCATGCCATCAGAAACCTCCTCACAAATATCCAACGCCACTAATGGTATTGAACCACCACGTGGTTTGGTCTCGATCAAACAAAGCAAAGACGGGGTATTAAAACAGGTCGTGCCTGAGATTCAGCGTTTAAAATCTCAATATGAGTTGTTATGGCAAATGCCTAATAATACCGGTTATTTACAGCTATGCGCGATTATTCAGAAATTTATCGATCAATCAATTTCTGCTAATACCAACTATGATCCACTTAAATTTAATGATCAAAAAGTGCCAATGCAAACATTGATGTCTGATTTATTAATCGCTTATAAATATGGTTTAAAAACGCTTTACTATCACAACACACGCGATCATGCCAAAGAAAGCAAAGAGCCAACTAATCATACAATCGAGATAGCAGATATCGACGAATGCGAATCAGGGGCATGTAAAATATGACACAAAGTTACCATTACTCGACCTTTCAAACGACATCAAATAACCAACTGCATGAACCAATGTTTTTTGGCACATCAGTTAATGTCTCACGCTTTGATCAACAAAAGCACCCTATTTTTGAACGCTTGATTGAAAAGCAGCTGTCTTTTTTCTGGCGTCCTGAGGAGATTGATTTAAGTCGCGATCGTGTTGATTTTCAAAAGTTCAATGCCATTGAAAAGCACATTTTTTTATCTAATCTACAATACCAAACCTTGTTAGACTCAGTGCAAGGACGCAGTCCAAATATTGCGTTTTTACCGCTTGTCTCGCTACCTGAACTTGAAACGTGGATTGAAACCTGGAGCTTCTTTGAGACAATTCATAGCCGCTCATACACACATATGGTGCGATCACTTATGGATGATCCAAGCCCTGTATTTAATGCCATTGTTGATAATCCTGAGATCAGAAAACGCGCTGAAAACATTACCTATTATTACGATCAGCTGATTATGCAAACACAGCTGTTACAAACACAAGGCACTGGAAGCTATCACATTGATGGTAAAATCATTGAAGTAAGTCAACAGAGCATTAAAAAAGCACTTTACTTGGCTCTGCATGCTGTTAATGCCCTTGAAGCCATCCGCTTTTATGTCAGCTTTGCCTGCACGTTTGCCTTTTCCGAGCAGAAGAAACTTGAAGGCTGTGGCAAAATTATGAAGCTGATTGCGCGCGATGAATCGGTGCATTTAACAAGCACTCAGCATATGATTAATATCATTCTCTCAGGCAAAGATGGCGATCCTGAGTTAACCGAGATTGCTCACAATCTACATGATGAAGCGCAAGCGATTTTCAAAGAAGCCATCGCACAAGAGAAAGCATGGGCAAAGTATCTGTTTTCACAAGGCTCTATACTGGGATTAAATGAGCAAATCCTTTGTCAATATATTGACTACTTAGCCAAAGAGCGTATGCAAGCTGTAGGACTTAATACCGATGATATTATCGCGCCCAAAGGCAATCCCATACCGTGGATTAATCATTATCTTAACTCAGATAACGTCCAAGTCGCACCACAAGAAACCGAGATTAGCTCGTATCTTGTCGGTCAAATAGATAGTAATGTTGCTGATAATGCCTTTAGTGGTTTTGAACTATAACAATGGTTCGTATTAAGCTTAATGATCAAATTATAACGATTGATAATAATGAATTAACGATACTTGAATATCTTGAACAACAAGGCATTGCTGCCAACTTTCAGTGCCGCAATGGCGTGTGCGGTACTTGTCGCTGTCAATTAATCTCAGGGGATATCCAATACATCAAAGAACCATTGGCTTTTATTAAAGACGATGAGGTGCTTATTTGTATTGCTAGAACTCAGTAATACTTAACGCCCAATATGTGCAAGGCGTTTGCCTGATTTCAAATTTTGTTCTATTTGCTCTAATGAAACCCCTTTTGTTTCAGGTACAAAGAATTTAGTAAAGTGATGTACCACCTACCCAGGCTTACAGTTATACACCGCAAACTTTTTAAGCGACTGTAATGGCAAGTATGATGAAATATACCAACCATATTGCGCTGTCTGCTTAGAAACACATGACTATCCCGATGCGCCAAATCATGCTGATTTTCCAAGTATTATCACACCGGCGCATCACTTAAGGAAACATAGCAGCCGTTATGTATTTTCAACTGCTTTAGCAAAAACATAATGATCGGGCACACACGTGTTTCTCCCATTTTGCAATTTCTTTAAAAAATAAAGCGCAAAGAGCGCGCCTGGAATGGACAGCAAACCACCCAAGGTAAACAATACGCCATAACCTAAATGTGCTGCTAAAAACCCACTTATGATCATGCCTGAAATATATATCAGTAATTCTGCACACACTAGCACGGTAAAGTCAGTTCCCGCCTGCTTTTTCGAGCAATACTCTGTAAATATCGTATAAAGTACAACCATCTCCATTAAGCGTGATGCCATATTTACAAGCACAACACTAAAGATCAAAACACTTGAATTGATCCCACTTAACGCAATTCCGCCTAAAGAGAAATAACATACACCACGAATAATTGCCAACAACCCCAGCATTTTCATGCCTCCTAAGGGCTTAAATAAACAGCTTGCTGTTGTCGCACCTACTAATCCAATCACCGCAGAGCCTATACCCATAACAATGCCAATTGTGCTTAAGGGAATCTCAAGATCGACCAAAAAAGCTGACTGCATACCCATAACCAAGCCTTCACAAGCCCGATATATCAAACAGATTAAAAGTAACAGTTTAGTTTCTCGGCGTTTAAAAAATGCCATTAATGAAGGCTTATGCTCCTGTACTAATTCAGTGGTATTTTTATTTTCAGTGATAAAAAACATATAACAGACGATAAACACACAAAGCACTGCCAATAAAGAGGTCACCGCCTGCCAGCCAAGGGTATGGTATAACGATATCAAGAGTGCTCCGCCAAGCATACTCCCCAGTGTTGTTCCTGCTACTCTAGCAAGGTTTCCCCAATGGAAATGATCTTTATCCAACTGCTCCACTAAGAAGCCATCAATTGCAATATCCTGTGTTGCCGCAACAGCTGACAACAAAAAGGCTAATAGAAAAATGACGAGCCAATACTCTCTTGGTGTAAATAATGAAAAGATCAATAGCATTACAATCGTGACAAATTGCAACCCCATAAACCAGCTTTTTCTCTTGCCAATTCTCTTAATATAATAGCGATCGACAAAAGGTGCCCACATAAACTTCACAACCCATGGCAGCAACAATAACCCGAGCATGCCAATCATCTGTAAGGATATTCCCTCTGCCCTTAATACTGTCGGTAAAGCAAAGGTACAAAAATACAATGGAATGGCTTGCGCTAAATATAAAACGCCTAAGTTTATAAAACGCTTATTCATCTGATACCCTCTTATGCCCGTTATCTATAAACCATGTTGCTGTAGTAACTTATGCGCCTGTTGATAGGCTGTCACAACATCGCGCACTGCAATACATTGAAAAGGCATGCCTTTACGCATCGCCGGAGATTGAAGCTTTGCTATCATCGTAGGGTCTTCTGTGACACGAAACATCCCCAAGCAATATTTTGCCAGATCATTTTTGACTGTTTTAAACCACACTGCCTGTTTTTTACGAGCGTCATGCGTGAATTGATAATGTGCTTCAAATGTACTGATCAGTAAAAAAGGTATTTTCCTTTTAAGCAAACTATCACAATCATTAAGCCAATGAATCACCTCATCATAGTGTGGATAGTTATGAAAATGCATGCGCACAATAGGCCAATCTTGAATATCACATTGGATCATATTAAGACCTCTTTTTCTGCTTTTTCTGCTTTTTCTGCTTTTTCTGCTTTTCCTACTTTTTCTACACTTCCTGTATTTATTTCATCGGTTGCATTTATTACTTGAGCTTTATCATTTTGCTTAAATTTATCAGCCTCACAGATAAAAACATATGCTGTTTTCTCAGGTAGCTGAATCTGCCCATACTTTTTGTAGCCGAGCTTCACTGTGATTTTTTCTAATGCCACAACACTAACATCTGGCTCACACAACACACGATAAGCATTTAGCTGATCAAAGCAATATGCAGTTAATGCCCGCACAATCAAATGCCCATAACCCTGCCTAATAACATGTGACTTACCGATAAGGACATGCCAACCATAATCGAATTCACCCACTGGATAATATTGTGCAATCCGATCAGCACAAGCCTTGTAAATTTCAGCATAGCCAATCTCAACATTATTGACACTTATAATAAATAGCTGTTGATGTCCCGTTGATAATGCCTGACAAAAATGACGACTTAATTCAATTTTTGATTTAGCTAAACGCCAGTGCTTAGCAACATGCGGCTCATTCATCCAGCAATAGAGTTTATCAATATCCTGAGATAGATTTAGCGCACGTAAGCTCACACATCCTTTTGTATAATGCTTACATGTATCCTCGTAAACTTTAGCTAAATATAATGGATTGACAAGCTGATCCGTTGGCAGCACTTTAGGTCGTGATTTGGCATCACCATAGCCTACTTCAATCACTCGCAGACGATTTAAACACAGTTTGGCATAATGCGGCTGATACAAATCAAAGCGTTTAAAACGTTCTTTTAACTCTGGGTGCTGCTTCTGATAACTTGCAATGCATTGATGTAACTTTTGATAAAACCGAATTTCAGGATAATGTAACTTATTAGACAAGATTTCAGATAAATAGCGATAGTGCACAACAAACAAGCCCGTTTGAATAAACTGCAACAAGTAATCATCTTCAACCTGTGGAATCGCCGCCTTGACTGACAATGGCAGGCTTGCTAATTCTAGCACAGGGTTTTGGCAAATATTAATATCATCAACAAAGTCTTTCATTGCTAGCCCAACGGGCAAGCCATTATTTAAGAGCAAAATACTATTCTCACCATGTGGTGAAAAAACCATACCATAGCGATATAAGAAATGAAGAAGTGGCGGCACAGTATTGGCAAAGTAAGCGTTAAGCCAATCATCAAGATCAACACCACTGTGCTTGATCATCTCATGGACTAAGGCGTTGCCATATTGATCTTGATGCACTAATGACGCCATCGTGATCGCTTTTTCATGTGTCTGAAGTTTACTAGTAATGCTTTCTCGCCAAATACCCCCTAACTGCTCGCTAAACTGATAAGGCGCGCCATCAAAGTCACTGTAAAAAGGGTGTTTAACATAAATACTAGCCAACTCCCCTAACAAAATAAAGCGACAATCCTGACTTAAGAACACATCATTTTGTGCTATCGTTTGCACCCACTCTGTTAATAGTGGCGCAACCTGAGTCTGCTTTTTAGGAAGACCGCGATATACTGCCGTATTAAAAATACTCAATGGCAATTTAACGCTATACTTGCTACTATCTGTGGTATTAGCAAAAGTCCGAATCGATTGCATCGCAAGATAATTATCATCTGATTCGCCTAAATAAACGATCTCATTCTTTGCCAACATACAGCTAAATTGCTGCAAAATGACATTTTGCCACTGCCATTGATGCACAGGGACGAAAACATATAAATCCGGATTAAGCCCTTGTTTTATCAATTTTTCCTTAAATTGCATGTGCATATCATCAGATAGCTCATGCTTTAATATATCCTGATAGCACATCGATGAGACCGCGCTAAAAGTAACCTTCTCCTTAACAACCGCCAAATAGTGTAACTTTTGTACTTGTTGCATTTCTGGGGCATATAGCGCATAGTCTTTGGCATTAAAACCAATACGCCCTTTATTGATCACAAACCATGGGTGCCCGTGCATATCACCCTCAATATCAGCATAGGGCTTATGATAAATCTCTTTTGCTGAAATCCCTGAGTTTTCAAGCTTTAGCCTGATATTCATATCTGCATACAGAGTATTATTGAGCTCTTTGATAAAGTGTGCAGCGGTGATAGAATCAATACCCGTTAAAGCCAAGGTGTCCACCACAAATTCAATAGCATCTAGCGCAGGATCAGCTTTGCCATTGATACATTTAATAATACTACCTGAAACAATATCAAGGTTACCAAAGATGCGTTTGATCGCCTGAAATTGATAATATTGATTAGGCGCAACATCAAGTCGATAGCATTTATCATTTTGAGCATCACAAACGGGCTTGAGTAACCCCTCGTAGCTAAATTCCTCAATTATTTTTTGAAGCAATGCAGTACTTGCCTTAACATAGTGCTTTTGGTTTTGCTGATTAAACAGCTCTGCGATCATCATCTTTTTACATATCCTTTTCTTTGTTCTATACCCATCACAAGCCAATTTACAGCATTTCTGCCATTGCTTCTTCGCCCTGCTTCACTTCTTTTTGTGCACTCTCTTGTGTTTTCTTTTGCTCTTTAAGATAACGTGCAGGCACGCCAAAATGCGTCAAACCATGTTGTGAGGCAAATTGATAATGTTTATACCCAAGCAATTGATTGGCAATCAATGCACTGCGATAGGCACCAAGGGTTAAATCAGGGGCGCCAACACCATGGCTATGCATTTCAGCATTTTGTACAAAGGCACGTAACTCATGCACGTGTGCATGTTGCAGTTGATAGTTTTTATCGATCAAATAATTACCTGAATCATCAAGCGCAAAGACATCCGCCACCGTTTTTAACCAGCACGATAAATTATCCTCATAACCCGTGGCAGCGATAATATGATCTGTTTCAACCATAAATGATTGCGCTTGATCACGTTGGTGATAATGGCATCTTAATGCTTGCTGCTGCTCACTTGAATAGCAGGGCTCAACATCAACAAGCTCGCTATTGCTAATAACTTCAAATGAGTGATCACCATATATCTTTCTTTGATAGAGAAGCGCGTAGATTTCCTTAAGCGTCTCGCCACTAATACCTTTATGCAGCAAGCCCTGCTCAGTGACTAACTTTGCCTTTTTTTCTTTGGATAAATCATAAAAGTAATCAATATAATCTGGTGAGAAATGCTCCAAGGCAAGTGGGGTATGCTCCATTGGGGAAAAGCTTTTGCTGCGCGTAATCCAAGTTAACTTTGTTGATATGTGCTTTGTAGACATCAAGTCTAAAAATATCTCAGCTGCACTTTGCCCTGAACCAATTAAAGTAATATGTTTTTTTGATAACAAGCTATCTTTTATATCAAGATACTGTGCACTGTGATGAATATTTTCCTTTATTTGCTGTGATGCGTCCCTTAAGGCTTGGGGTAGCTGTGGCACCGAACCCACGCCAAAGATGAGATTTTCAGTTGTCAGTTGCTTTACAAAGCCATTACCATCTTTAATCGCTACCTGCCAAATATATTTATTTTGCCGCTTTAGCACCTTAATTCTCACTACCTCCATTGCAAAATGACAACTTGAGAGTTGTGCGATAACCCAGCGGCAATACTCATTATATTCTTTGCGTAGCATAAAAAAGCTCTCTTTAAAGAAAAACGGATAGAGCAAGCCTTGCGTTTTAAGATAATTTAAAAAACTAAAACGATTTGTCGGATCCGCCATCGTCACGAGATCCGCCATAAACGGCACCTGTAAAGTAGTTGTTGGCATCATAACTCCTGCATGCCAATTAAATTGAGCCTTTTTGTCAACAAACATACATTTTAATGACTTATCAGCTAATAGCGCGGCCAGGCTTAAATTAAATGGTCCAACACCAGCACCTATCACATCATAATGCTGCATCATACACCTCCGCCATCAAGGGATTATTGATCTGGGTATACACTGATTGCTGCTCTAATGGTGCTTGCAATTCGTCCAGACCGTTAAGACGCGTTAATAAGTTTGCTTTACTTGGTAGCGTCTCTGCTGTTAATAAATACTGACAAAACCGATTGTTTGTTTGGTAAGTACTTGAGAAGCTCTCTAAAAAACAGATCACCTTATTAATTAATATTTCTTCTTCAATCTCGGCAGGAATTGCTAGAGCCTCAATAACTGCCAACAGTTGATTGACAATAAAATAATAACAAAAATGATGATCAATAAATGCTTCATTACCGTCACATAGATGAATCAACTGCTCGTTAGTGGCAACATGATGCAAATTTGGATGATCGTGAATATAGTAATAGCCCTGACTATCACGATAAAATCCCGCAACAGGTAAAGCATCTTCAAAGCGCACCAATAAGTTCTGCTGGTGAGCCTCTAACGCTATACCGTATTCACTATAAAGCCATAACACTGGCGCAATCACACACTTAAGATAAGCATTTAGCCATTTTACTGCTGCCTCTGGCAATGATGTTTTATCCTTTCGCGCATGATAAGCCACCATCTGATTTAAGCGGCAAATAGATTGCATCGGATGCAGACTGGTTAAACTCGCAATACAGCTAACGTCATCTTTAAGCGAGAAAGGATTATGCCGCACGATGCATATACTTGGCTCATACAACTTGGCACCCACTGTCAATCCCGCAAAAGCTGGATCTGTAATCAAAGAAAAACATGGAAATTTCCCTGCTAAAACATCCTTTAATTTGCCCCTTGCCAATACATCAACAGCGATACTGCGATAACACTCTCTTGTGGCATTAACACGCACTGAATTCGTAATCGCAATGTTAAGTGAAAATTTAAACATCACATCCACCTCTGGACTATAAACTGTGCGCACTGAGGTTGTCGCATAAAACCATGGTCCTAAAGTGCCTAAATCAAGTATTTTCCCAGCTCTAAGATATGCTTGAATCGCAGGCTGCTGCAATAGATAGCTAGCTTGCCATGGATGAGTGACAAATAGCGTTTGACTGTCAACGAGTGTGATCCTAGGTTCGTTTTTTAAAAAGCACACAATAATTTCTGTCACTGAACGATCAAGGTTTGAGTGCATATCTATAATTGAGCAATCAACAATAAAATAATGGAGCTTAAACCCGCTTTGTGTTTCAGGTGAGTAATCAATCAGCTCTTGTTTATTAAAACCCTCTCGCGACTTGCCATCAGGCTGTAAACGGTGCCCTAATAGATGATTTTGTTCACTTAATAGAAAATTAGACTGAACATCGAGCATATGATCGAGACTAGACTGTCGATATGCCAAAATCGTAGCCAACTGCTCGGCGGAGTTAATAGTACGTCTTAATGTATCATCCAGATGCGTAAGTGAAATCGGCTCCGGCAAAGCCAATAAGATCAAATGAATTGCAAATAATGGGGTAATGTTTATCTGTTCATTAACCGTTTGATAACTTATTGGCAACTGCCAAGCTGGTGACTTAAGTCTTGATGACAAATGAACATTAATCAGTAAACAAGTGTTTTTTTCTTTGCATGGAATTTTTAAGCAATATTGATCATTGCTAATTTTCCTAAGCATATAATGATATTTAAATTCACGGTAATAACAATTTAGTAAATGTTTTAAAGTCTCTTCATATGCACGCATTAGCATGATTACTTTCCTTTTTAAACGTCGGGATAACCAAGAAATATTATACTGATAATAAATATCATTATCAATACTTTACAGCAAAACTGCACCACCAAGCAAAGCAATAAATACTGTAAAATGGTTTGCGGCTGGTATACAATGCTTGATAGTTTTTAACACCTCGCTTTGTTATGTATCAAAGCGATTAATTAGGCATAAACAAACTTAACATGCAGCTGTTACGATTTGCAGATTTACATAACAATAAAAATCAAATACCAAGTATTGTCACCATTGGTAACTTTGATGGCATGCATTTGGGGCATCAGTATATTATTAAACATGTACAGCAACTTGCTAAAACCAATAGCGCCAAAGCGACAGTGGTGACATTTGAGCCGCAACCAAAAGAGTTTTTTTTAAAAGAGAAGGCACCTTTGCGCATAACGCCTTTTCGTGACAAAATCCAAGCATTTAAAGCACTCAATATCGATCAGGTATTGTGCCTGCAGTTTAATCAAAAGCTTGCGATATTATCAGCTGAAGCCTTTGTTAAAGCAGTTCTTGTCGATGGTCTTAATGCTCAGCATGTCATTATTGGTGATGACTTTCGTTTTGGTTATCAGCGTCAAGGTGATTTTAAGCTACTCCAAGACTTAGGACAAAAATATGGCTTTAGCGTAGAAAGCCTCCCTTCTTATACTTTAGATAACACACGCATTAGCAGCAGCCATATCCGCCAACTACTGAGTAATGGTCAATTCAATGATGCAGCGCATTTTTTAGGGCACAGCTACTCGCTAAGTGGTCGTGTGCATCATGGTGATCAAAATGGGCGTAAAATTGGTTTCCCAACCATTAACATCCTAATGCCAACAGCCGTCGTCGTTTCAGGGGTTTATGTTGTGAACGTGCATGTTCACGGTAAAATATATCACGGCATTGCCAATATCGGCATTCGCCCAACAGTTGGCGGCAGATTACGTTTATTAGAGACACATATTTTTGATTTCACACATGACTTATATGGGCAATATGTTACGATTAAGTTTTTGCATTTTGTGCGTAGCGAGAAAAAATTTGCAAACTTTGACGCACTCAAAGCACAAATAAATGATGATAAACTAGCAGCCCTTACGTGGCTTGGAAAACATATAAAAAGAATAAATAAGGTAACGGGTTAAAGGGTAAAATATGGCAGATTATAAAAGCACATTAAACTTGCCGAAAACATCATTTTCAATGAAGGCAAACCTTGCGCAAAAAGAACCGATGCGCTTAAAAAAATGGTATAGCGATGAGGCTTATCAACAGATTCGCGAGCATTTCGCCGGTAGAGACAAGTTTATTTTGCACGATGGTCCTCCGTATGCCAATGGCGATATTCACGTCGGTCACGCAGTCAATAAGATTTTGAAAGATATGGTGATACGCTCAAAAACGCTTTCAGGTTTTGACGCACCTTATGTCCCAGGCTGGGATTGTCATGGTCTACCGATTGAGTTGCAAGTTGAGAAAAAACATGGCAAAGCAGGTGCCAAAATCAGTGCTAATGCTTTTCGTAAAGAGTGTCGTAAATATGCCGCTAAACAAGTAGAACGTCAGGCAACTGACTTTAAACGCTTAGGAGTTTTAGGCGATTGGGATAAGCCTTACTTAACCATGAACTTTGACTACGAAGCCAATATGGTGAGAACTTTAGGTAAGATCATTGAAAATGGTCACTTAACCAAAGGCTTCAAACCAGTACACTGGTGCCCTGAGTGTGGCTCAGCACTTGCTGAAGCAGAAGTCGAATACAAAGATAAAGTTTCACCTGCTATCGATGTTAAATTTGCCATCATTGAGCCAAACACTTGGGCAGATCGCTTTGGTTTAGATGCTTTACCTGCAAACACTTCTGCGGTTATTTGGACAACAACACCGTGGACATTGCCCGCCAATCAGGCAATTGCCGTGCATAATGAAATAAGCTATGCCGTAGTTAACTTCAATCATGATCAATATATTATTGTTGCAACCGAGCTGGTTGAATTGATTATGAAACGCGCTGGTATTGAAGAATATCATATCCTTGCCAGTGTCTCAGGTGATCAGTTGACTGATTTAAAAGCACATCACCCTTTTTATAACCGTATTGTGCCCGTGCTTCATGGTGATCATGTTACCGTTGATTCCGGGACTGGTCTTGTCCATACCGCGCCGGCCCACGGGGTTGAGGATTTCGCGTTAGGTAAACTACATGATCTACCCGTTGACAACCCTGTCAACAACAATGGCTGCTATCACAGTAACACTGAGCTTTTTGCTAATGAATTTGTCTTTAAAGCCAATGATCATGTGATTGAAGTGTTAACACAAAAGAATGCCCTCCTTAACTTAAATAAATTGGAGCACAGCTATCCACACTGCTGGCGCCATAAGACACCACTTATTTTCCGTGCCACGCCACAATGGTTTATCAGTATGGAAAAAAATAAACTGCGTGCACGCGCTGAAGAAACGATTAAAGAAGTGAAATGGGTGCCAAGCTGGGGACAAAGCCGTATTGAAGCGATGATGCAAGATCGCCCTGATTGGTGTATCTCACGTCAACGTACTTGGGGGGTGCCTATTCCTTTGTTTATTCACAAGGAAACCGAAGAATTACACCCACAAACGCAAGACATTATTGAGAAAGTTGCTAATGCCATTGCCAAAGGTGGAGTGGAGGCTTGGTTTGATTCTGATGACAGTCAATTCATTACTGAAACCGAAGATTATCAACGCGTCACCGACACACTTGATGTCTGGTTTGACTCAGGCTGCTCAAATGCTTGTGTGCTTGAGCATAATGAAGATTTACAATTCCCTGCTGATTTATATCTTGAAGGTTCTGATCAGCATCGTGGTTGGTTTCAAACTTCACTCCTAACAAGTTTAGCGCGTCGCGATCAAGCGCCCTTTAAGCAAGTACTAACCCACGGATTTACCGTTGACGCCCATGGCAAGAAGATGTCCAAATCCCTTGGTAACGTTGTCTCACCGCAGGATGTTGTCAACACATTAGGTGCTGATATCTTAAGATTATGGGTTGCAGCAACTGATTATCGCACTGAGATGACTGTATCTGATGAGATTCTCAAGCGTAATGCCGATACCTATCGCCGTTTGCGTAATACCGCGCGCTTTTTATTATCAAATCTTGAAGGCTTTAATCCACAAACTGATTTAATCGACTTTGATCAGTTAGTTGCATTGGATCAATGGGCAATTGCCAAGGCAGATGAAGTGCAACAGAAAATTATTAAAGCGTATGATGAGTATAACTTTCATGTCGTGGCACAGCAGATTCATCATTTTTGCTCAATTGATATGGGCAGCTTTTATCTTGATGTCATTAAGGATCGTCAATACACCGCAAAAGCTAATGGTTTGGCACGCAAATCTGCACAAACAGCAATGTATCATATCATTCATGCTTTAGTACGTTGGATGTCACCGATTTTATGCTTCACAGCTGATGAAATTTACGATGCAATCCCAGGTGAAAAGACACCTTTTGTTAGCTGTGAATGGTATCAAGGCTTATCACAAATGCCGCAATCCGCTGAGCTTGATCTGCCCTTTTGGCAAACGATTCAAGAGGTGCGTACCGAATGCAACAAACTACTTGAAGCCAAACGTGCTGAGGGTGTATTAGGCGCGTCCCTTGAGGCAAATGTCACGCTTTATGCTAACGATGCCTTACTAGTGCAATTAGCTAAGCTTAAAGATGAGCTACGCTTTGCATTGATCGTTTCTGATGCGCGTATTAAGCCATTAACTGAAAATCCTGAGTTTGCACATGATTCAGGTATCAAAGGCTTAAGCATTGTTGTGGAGAAATCCACTGCACAAAAATGTGAGCGTTGCTGGCATCGACGCGAGGATGTTGGCAGTCATAGCGAATATGCTGATATTTGCGGCAGATGCGTTGAAAACATCACTACTGAAGAAGGAGAGCTACGTGAGTTTGCGTAACAATCAACTGCGTTGGGTTATTTTAAGTATTATTGTCATTATTATTGACCTTGGTACAAAATACCTTGCCTCGCAAAATCTAACTTATGGACAACCGTTTGAAATCCTGCCCTTTTTCAACTTAACCTTATTGCATAATTATGGTGCGGCATTTAGCTTTCTAAGTAATGCCAACACCACATGGCAAGTGGTTGTCCTCTCTGCTATTGTGCTTATCGTCGCTATTGTGATCTTGATATGGTTAGCGCGTTTGCCTAAAAACAAAAATCTAACCGCTTGTGCTTTAGCACTTATTCTGGGTGGCGCATTAGGTAATGTTTATGACCGCATGATCCACGGTTATGTCGTTGATTTTCTTGATTTTCATATCAACAATTACCATTGGCCAGCATTTAATATCGCAGATTCTGCCATTTCCATCGGTGCCGTGATTTTGATTTTAATGAGTTTTAAATCTAAAAAATAACATCTTCCTGCTGAATAAACGTTGGCTGAGCGTTAGTCGAAGCCTTTTTGATACTACTGCTCCCTTCGACTTCGCTCAGGGTAAGATATTAAAAATTGCAAACTGAGTTTGCAATTTGCATGTAGATTTGCAAATACCATTTGCAATTTTTGGGGTCAACATCCTATTTTACAAAATATTCTTTAATAACATTATCTTCCCAATCATTTGGTGTGATATTGAGATTATAATCACCCCAGCCATGCCCTGTACTCCAAGCTGTCCAGCCAACAAAACCATAACCGTTTGTCTCAGTATACGCATGTGATTTCATATACGCTAAGAAGTCACCTAATGGTTTAGCGCAGCTAGCTTGATCCTTCCCTACGCCAAACTCAGTAACTATTGCTTTAAATTTATTAGCCTTTAAGTAACTGACAAAAGCATCTAAGTTAAAGCCATTGTCACCTGTTGTTGTAATATCTTGTAAGCACTGATCATGCGTACCACTAAAATCACTATCTAAGTATTGATGCACATTGATAATTACTTGATTATCCAAAACTTCGCTACTGACACCCGCATTAAGAAAATTTTGACGCGTAAAGACTATTGCATTGCCGGCAGCATCCCAACTATGCAAGCCTGAAAAGTGAACACCTTCAACTAACAATTTACCTTTAAATCCCATACCTGTGAGGCTCTTAATAACGGCAACTTCCATATCAAATGCTTGTTGAGCTGTTAAGCTTTCTCCAGAAGCCGCTGATGGTTCATTCACTAAATCAAACATTAAATATTGCTCATTAATAGCAGGATCTTGCTTAATAGCACTGTATAACTTATTCCAGATATTGACATAATATTTTGGATCTGTGACTAAACTCCCTTGTGGACATTGCCCCTGCCCTGTACAACCAGCAACCTCACTACCTATTGTGCCGTAATGCATATAGCTATGTAGATCTACAATAGCGTAATATTTATGTGATGTAATTGTTGCTAATGTTGGTGCCACTAAATAATCCTGAAATGCTGTTTGATTATTAGAACTATTAATATCTTGATACCCATATGGCTGCAAATATGCCCAGCGCACTGGCACACGAATAGTATTTGCTCCTTGATTTAAAAATTCAATGGTTGGCTTGTTATCCGCCCCATCATCAGATAAATCAGGAATAACACTGGCATTTGGCATTGTTGAGAATTCAAGCCCCGATAAATTAATACCTGTATACCAATCATCTGTTACTCGAGTATTAGTTGGGAAGCTGCTACCTGCGGGTAATATTTTAGTAAAAGCAACTTTACCATTAAATACATTATTGGTAATACTATAATCTGTTAGCTGAATATGTGAGTTGTCGGCAGGCTTATATTTAACATCACTACCACTTACATCTAACCAACCTAAATAAATATCACTATCTGCGCATCCCCCTAAACGTAATGAAGCACCAAAATAGTATTTATTACCACTAATTGCGTTCGGGTCAAACTTTTCTCCATGCTTCCATTCAGTAAATTTACCGTCTGAATCTTTAACACATAAAAGTGGCTGCTGTGCTTGTGGCAATAAGGTTTCATCATACAAGCCGCTGATATTATTTGTCATCATTGCAGCAAAACTATGACTTGCAGCTAAAACAGTTGCAATGGCTATTCCTTTGGCTAAAAATTTCATGAGTCTATCTCCTGTTGTTATTTAAATCCCTTGCAATTATATGCATTAACAGATCAAACTAAATATAGTTCATATGACTAAAAATGACTGGTTTTTTAACTAAATTATCAGAAAATCTTTAAGCCTACCTCTTAAAGATAAAATTCATCGGTATCAAAATAAATATCAGTTGTTACTTATTTGAAACAGACAACAGAATAATAAATGCATATAATCCGCATCTATTTCAAACAAAAAAAGATGCCACCACCATGAAAACAATACTTTTTGTCACTGCAAAAATGATAGCGATGATTACGCTAACAGAAAATGCTTATGCCATATATAACAGTGGTTATCCTGCGTATAAAGTAGAAAACATTAAGCGTGAAGATACCAACATAGATCAGAAAACTACTTATCCAGCATATGCAAGTACAGAAGAGATAAAAATCTAATGGATTAGGCGTTGATGTCTTTTTTAAGTTTAATCATATCCAATGCGGCTTTCAGCGCATACTTACCTTTGTGCCCTTTCTCACCACCGACACGCGCTAATGCTTGATCCTTGTTATGCGTTGTCAACACCCCAAAAATTACCGGCAAGTCATAGCTCATCATCACATCTTGTGTGCCTTGTGACACTTGCATACACACGTAATCATAGTGATCAGTTTGTCCGCGAATAACACAACCTAGCAGTACAATAGCGTCATATTTCTTAGTTTTAGCTAGCTGCTTTGCCGCATAAGGCAGCTCAACCGCTCCTGGTACTTTGTAAACTTTTGGCGTTTTTATCGCCTGATTTTGCGCCTCTTCAAGTGCGCCTTCCAATAACTTATCGGTAATTAACGCGTTAAACTCACTCACAACAATCGCAATCTTTGGCATCTTCACACTCCTTTTATGCTATGGTTTAGCCGTTGTTTTTTAGTTTGTAAATATCCTTTATTATGCTCATGCACATCTGACTCAGATAGTAAGACTTGCACTGCAATATTCGCCTTTTGCAAAGCCTGCACTTTTTCAGGATTATTTGATAATAATTGACATTGCTTTATATCATAATATTTAAGCACTTGCAGCGCATGATCATAGCGACGATTATCTATTGGCAAATTAAGCGCTTTGTTGGCTTCAATCGTATCCAAGTGCTTTGTTCGCTGCAGCTCATAGGCTTTAAGCTTATTCACCAAGCCAATATCGCGCCCCTCTTGCTCAAGATAAATCAAAATCCCGCCATGCTCGGCAATCTCATGCAATGCATGATGCAATTGTGATTGGCAATCACATTTTAGCGAGCCGAATAAATCTCCCGTAATACACGATGAGTGAATACGCACGAGTGGATTGCCTTTAATGTCTTTGCTAATGACTTTGATTTCACTTTGGGTCACCGGATCGATAAAAACACTCATCTCAAGCTCGCCATAATCACGAAAAGGAATAAGGCTACTTGCCGCTTTTGTAATGAGTTTTTCAGTTGCTAGACGATATAAACGCAGCTCCTCAATGCTCAGTATCGGCAAATCATGCGCCAAAGCAAAGCGCTCAATTTCTTCACCTTTCATCATGCTGCCATCTTTATTCATTAGCTCACACAAGACTGCTGCCGGATGAAAGCCTGCCATTTTAACCAAGTCAACACTTGCCTCTGTGTGTCCTTGACGTCCTAATACCCCATAATCATTTGCAACTAATGGAAAAATATGACCCGGACGGCTAATATCACTAGGATCAACCTCAGGGTTTGATGCCACTTGAATCGTATGCGCGCGATCTTTAGCCGACACACCTGTCGTCACCCCCTCTTTCGCCTCAATAGTAATAGTAAAAGGCGTTGTAAATTGACTGGTGTTTAAATCTGCCGGCACCATCGGATTTAATTGCAAGCGTTTGGCATGCGCTTTTGACATTGCCAAACAGACAATACCACTGGCATGCTGTAGCATTAAGTTGACATTCTCAACATTCGCAAGCTGCCCTGGGAAGATTAAATCACCCTCATTCTCGCGATCTTCATCATCAGTGACGATAATGCTTTTGCCTTGCTTTAAGGCATTAATCGCTGCTTCAACGCGTGTTTTAATTTTTTGAAACATGTTGTATTTTCTCCATGTAATGATGAATGTGTTTACCAATAGGATCCGCTTCAAGGTTGACCTTGGTGCCCACTTGATAATTCTTAACAATAGTGGCATCAATCGTATGTGGAATAAAAGTGACCGTAAAATAGCCGTCTCTTACTTCAATCACAGTAATGCTCATACCATCAATGGTGATAAATCCCTTATTGACTAAATATCTTAATATCTCTGAAGGAGCAGAAATAGCTACAAGCCAAGCTTCTGCCTCATGGGTAATCGATTTCACTTCACCGACACCATCAACATGACCTTGCACCATGTGCCCGCCGATGAAATCATTTAAACGTAACGACAGCTCAAGATTAACATGCGATCCAGCAACGAGCTGTCCCAAGGTTGTTTTACGTAACGTTTCAGGCACCGCCTCAAAACTGACCAAACCCTTGACTTTATCCAAAGTAACGATCGTTAAGCACACACCATTAATGGCAATGCTATCGCCTATTTTACAACTGGCTAACTGCTCTGAGCGAATCACCAATCTCATTAGATCAGATCCTAACACAGACTCAACCGTTGCCACCTCCTGTACAATACCACTAAACATAATTACCCCTTACGACCTCTTATTTCCTATTGTTCCTGCTTTTTCTATGCTACCCATACAATAATAATCATCATTCAAAAACCCATTGTCTTTGATATTAATACGCTTCTTGTGCTTAAAATCGGCAATGATCATCGGTGCTACATAACTTTGCACTTCATCGACTAACTGAGCCTCAAAAAAAGCATTCAGTAATGTTCTGCCACCCTCAACTAAGACACTGGTAATACCTCTTTGCGCCAATACTTCTAATACTTTTGCAAGGCCAATCTCGCCCTGATTTAATGATACCTTAATGCACTCAATACCTTTATACGCCAATGCATCAAGCGTATCTTGATCCGCCAAATCACTGGTAATCACAACACTCTCAATACCATCATTAAAAAGCGTTGCATCACATGGTAACTGGCACGTTTTTGATAACACAATACGTAATGGATGCTTAATAAACTCTGCATCTGAAACTCTTACGGTAAGACTTGGATTATCTTCAATCAACGTCTCACGCCCAATCATAATCGCATCAACGCTATTACGTAGATTATGCACTTGATGTTGTGATGTTTTATTAGTAATTTGTTTATTATCTTGTGGATGCGTCACCATCTGACCATCGAGTGACATACCCCATTTGGCAATGACATATGGGCGTTTATACTTATGATAATGAAAAAATATTTTATTCATGACAGTCGCTTGATGACACATAAGTCCTGATTCAACGACAATACCTGCTTGTTGTAAACGCTTAATCCCTTTCCCTGCTACTTGCGGGTTAGGATCAATACTGGCGACAACGACTTTAGCAACCTGTTCCGTGATCAAGCGCTCGGTACACGCTCCCGTTCTGCCAACATGGCAACATGGCTCAAGAGTGACATAAACAGTCGCACCTTGCGCGCTATCCCCTGCTTGATCTAAGGCATGAATCTCAGCATGTTTATCGCCAGCAAAGCGATGCCAACCTTCACCAATAATTTGACCATTTTTAACAATCACACAGCCAACCATTGGGTTAGGCGACACACTCAAAGCGCCACGCCTTGCCAACATCAGCGCTTGAGACATATAAAAATAATCCGCTTGAAACACTTGTAATAATCACCCTTTCATTAATTTACTTAACTTCAGGGGCAAGCAAAAGAAATAAACATATGCAAAATGGGCAAGAGCAGCACATTGATGATAGGTTCAACATTCAACATTCAACATTCAACATTCAACATTCAACATTCAACATTCAACATTCAACATTTTAAAATATAATGCACTTGCACTTTACACATATGTTAATCACATGACTTCTTCTTTCATCCGGACTATAACCGTCGGCTCTGGAATCTCACCAGATCTGCTGACCTTTGACCTTTAAGCCAAAGCGCTCGTGGGCTTTTCTAAATGTTTATAGAATTACCACCGGTGGGGAGTTTCACCCCGCCCTGAAGAACTATGACTGGATTCTACGTTGTTTTAAATGAAAAATCCAGAAGTGATAAGCACTTCAGCTGATAACTTATAGGAACTACAAACACGCCTTAACAAAGCCTTCAAATAAGCGATGCCCATCGCGCGGAGTTGAGGTAAACTCTGGATGGAATTGACAAGCCATAAACCATGGATGTGTTGGAATCTCAATCATCTCAACAAGTTTCTTATCCTGCGATTTACCACTGATAACAAGTCCTGCATTTTCCAATGCTTCAACATAATTATTATTGACTTCATAACGATGGCGATGACGCTCCTTGATGCTATCTGCAGCATAGACCTTATGCGCTAAGCTGTCCTTTTTCAAATGGCATAATTGCGCACCTAAGCGCATCGTACCACCCATATCAGATTGAGATGTGCGTTGTTCTTTATCACCTGTTACCGTTTGCCACTCAGTGATTAAGCCAATTAAAATATCTTGGGCTTTTGGATCAAACTCAGTACTATTGGCACCCTTTAATCCCAATACATTACGCGCATACTCAATTACCGCAACCTGCATCCCTAAACAAATCCCTAAAAATGGGATTTTATGCTCTCGTGCGTATTGCACTGCTTTGATCTTTCCCTCAACCCCTCGTGATCCAAAGCCACCAGGCACTAGAATACCATCAACTTTACCGATGACTTTTTTAACATCACCTTTTTCGATATCCTCTGAGTCAATAAATTTAATATTAACCTTGGCATGATTGTGAATGCCAGCATGAAACAATGCTTCATTCAATGACTTGTAAGCTTCCGTTAGACTAACATACTTTCCAACCATGGCAATGGTAATTTCTTTTTGTGGATTGTTAATCTCATAGACCACCTTATCCCATTCGGATAAATCCGCTGAGCGCACATGAAGCCCAAGTTGACTCACCACACAAATATCTAAACCTTGATCGTGATATTTGCGTGGAATTTCATAAATACTTGACACGTCTTCCGCACTAAAAACTGCAGATTCGGCAACATTAGTAAACAAGGCAATTTTACGCTTTTCATCATCACTAAAGCTTTTCTCACAACGACAAACCAAGATATCAGGTTGGATACCAATAGAACGCAACTCCTTGACTGAATGCTGTGTTGGCTTGGTTTTGAGCTCGCCTGCAGCTTTGATGTAAGGCAATAATGTCAAGTGCAAAAACAAACTGCGTGACTTACCTAACTCTTGCGCTAGTTGGCGAATCGCCTCAAGAAAAGGTAATGATTCAATATCACCAACCGTACCACCAACTTCAACAATGGCAACATCAACCTTATTATCAACACCTTGTAAGATTTTAAGCTTAATCTCATCGGTAATATGTGGAATCACCTGAATCGTACCACCAAGATAATCACCTCGGCGTTCTTTTTTTATCACATCTTGATAAACGCGTCCTGTCGTGAAGTTATTACGCTTAGTCATTTTAGTACGTATAAAGCGCTCATAATGCCCCAAATCAAGATCAGTCTCGGCACCATCTTCAGTGACAAATACCTCACCATGCTGCAATGGGCTCATCGTACCAGGATCAATATTAATATAAGGATCAAGCTTCATTAAGGTAACATTTAAACCGCGACATTCTAATAAAGTTGCCAAGGAAGCTGCTGTGATCCCTTTGCCAAGAGATGACACAACACCTCCAGTAACAAAGACAAACTTGGTACGTTGATTTTCAATACGAGTTGACATAAAAGATAATACATTAAGCGCTGTTAATGTTGGCAAAGAATAGCAAAAAGCCCTTTGTGAAGCTAGTTAAATTTATGATAAAGCATTGATGAATTATCCGTATGCCTAATTTAACGTCTAAACCCACATAAGCTTAAAAACAAAAAGCACGTATTTTGAGTCAGGTTATATAGCATCTTGCATTATTTTCTCAATCGCAGAAATCGCTTTTGCAACATTAGCAACTGCCGTACCACCCATGGCTGTTTTGCTATTCACTGCTGAGTCAATGCTTAATATTTGATAAACATCGTTATCAATCATCACTGAAAAATGCTGAAACTCAGAGAGCGTTAAATCAGTTAATGACTTATTTTCACTTAAAGCATACGCGGTAATTTCTCCGACGATATGATGCGCTTTTCTAAAGGCAATACCTTTTTTAGAGAGATAATCAGCAAGCTCCGTTGCCACACAAAAACTACCATCATAGTTTTTATCTTTATTTATCGCTAAGCTTTCAACAGTTATCGTTGTTACTTTCAGTAAGTCACTCACGGTATCAACGGCTGCAAAGAGCGCCTCTTTGTCCTCTTGCAGATCTTTGTTATACCCCGATGGCAAGGCTTTAACGGTTGTTAATAGTGCAACTAAATAGCCATTTAAACGTCCTGCTTTACCACGAACCAACTCCATCGCATCAGGGTTTTTCTTCTGCGGCATGAGTGATGAACCTGTCGTGACTAAATCACTCATTTCAACCAAGTCAAACTCAGTCGTTGAATAGATAATCATATCCTCAGCAAAGCGACTTAAATGTGTCCCAATAAGGCTAATCGCAGATAATAGTTCAATAATGTAATCGCGATCACTCACTGCATCTAGGCTATTTTGGGCAATTTCATTAAACCCTAACGCATCTGCCATTTTTTGGCGATCTAATGCCCAAGCATTGCCAGCAATCGCCCCCATACCTAAAGGCGAGACATTAACGCGTTTTTTAATATCAATAAGTCTCTCATAATCGCGTTTAAGCATCTCATAAAAAGATAAGAAATAATGTCCCCAAGTGATTGGTTGCGCTTGTTGCAAATGGGTATAACCCATCACAAACGCATCAATATTTGCTTTAGCTTGCGCGACAAAAGCTGCTTGCAAGGCTTTAATCAAATCACATAAATGCTCAATATGCTCAAGCACCCATAACCTTGTTGCACAAGAGACCTGTTCATTGCGCGATCTTCCAGTATTGGCTTTATAGGCAAGATCACCTATTTTATCCACCAGTGATTGCTCAACAAAGGTATGAATATCTTCAACACCATCATTGATTGCCTGCTGAATAAGATACGGATTATCATTAACCTCATGCTCGATCTCTGCTAAGGCTTGATGTAACGCCTGTAACTCGCTATCAGATAAAACATTGATATCGCATAGTGCTTCCGTAAACGCTTTTGTTGCTTTGATATCATAAGGGAGCAGCCGATAATCAAAACTCAATGATTCATTAAAGCGTACAAACAAGGGATTATTATCATCGCTAAAACGCCCACCCCAGAGTTTTTGTTTTCTTTGCATTTCTAAGCCATTACTTTGTTGCATTAATTTATCTGTTACTTCTGCCATGGCTTATCCTTTAATTCATTAAAAAATGTGATAAAAAATAGAACTCCCTCGTTGATTTGCTCTACATAAATAAATTCATCGGTACTGTGGGAGCGCTTTGAATCTCCTGGTGAGAACTTAACACTTGGACAATTCACAATTGCCTGATCTGACGTCGTTGGAGAACCATAACTATTGATACCTTTTGCTAATAATGCTTGCATTAATGGATGATCAAGTGGCGTTTTACTGGGCTTAATACGTAGTGATGTAGGTGTAATTTCTGATGCCATATACTGGCGCATAATATGCAGTACATCCTCATTGCCATAGGCATCAGTCGATCTAACATCAACAACAAAATGACATTTTTCAGGGACAACATTGTGCTTTACGCCAGCGTTGATCATCGTCACACTCATTTTCACATCACCCAATGTCTCTGAAGTTTGTGCAAAATGATAATTATTAATCCAATTGATATCTTCAACAGCTTTTAATATTGCATTATCTCCTTCATTGCGTGCAGCGTGTCCCGTCTTGCCATGGGCGACACAATCACAAACCATTAAACCCTTTTCGCTAATCGCAAGCTCCATGCTCGTCGGCTCACCAACGATCGCAAAATCAATAGCATCAAAAAATGTTAGCGCCAACTCAGCACCATTTCGCCCTGAGATCTCCTCTTCCGCAGCCGCGCATAGCAACAGATTAAAAGGTAAATCTGCCCTTTGATAAAAATAACTAAAAGTCGCTACCATACTCACCAATGCGCCACCGGCATCATTGGATCCCAATCCATATAACTTACCATCAATAATTTCAGCACTATAAGGATCACGGGTATAGCTCTTACTCGGTGGCACAGTATCGTGATGCGAAATCAGTAAAACAGACGGTTTATTATCATCAAAATATTTATTTTTAGCACACACATTATTACCAACTAAAGTACTAGTAATACCGCGTTCAAACAGCCATTGTTGAATAAATGCCGCACTTTGTGCCTCGTCTTTTGAAATCGATGGAATTTCAATTAAACACTTCAGTAATTCCAAGGCTTCCGCTTGTTTATGTGTTATATCTTCAATCAACACATCAGAATGCATACTTATATCATTTATCATCTAGTGCACCTCCTCTGCCAATCTGATTGTCGTTACTTTAGCTTTCTCACCTTGCAAGGTATGAGCAATATTATCCGCATTACTAATTACCACTTGATTAACGTTAGAAGCTAGCGCGTCAAAGCAATTCTCAAGCTTAACCAACATGCCTTGTTGGATCTTGCCTTTTGTTTTTAAATGTTGATAGACATTTAAATCTAAGGCTTCAATCAATGAATGTGGATTAGCAATATCCTCATAAACCCCTGCTAAATCCATACAGTAATATAAATTAACCTGATATTGATGCGCTAAGGCTTTTGCGATTTCATATGCTACTGTGTCAGCATTGGTATTTAAAAGCTGCCCATTACCATCATGCGTAATCGGTGCAATGACAGGTAAAAAGTCATTATTGATCAAATCAATTAATACATTACGATTAACTGCTTTAACATCACCAACAAAGCCAAAGTCATGCATCTGAGCTTCACGCTTGTTACTTAGTAGCAAATCAGCATCGACACCACTTAGCCCCAATGCATTAACACCATAAGCTTGCAACTTAGCAACTATTTGTTTATTGATAACTCCGGCTAGCATCATCGTTACAAGATCTAATGACGCTTTATCAGTCACACGCCGACCATTAATAAAGGTAGATTCAACACCTAGACGCTCGGCTAACTCGCTAACTTGATCGCCTCCGCCATGCACGATAACGCATGGATCACTTTGCTGTGAAATAGCATGTAATAATCCATTGAGCTTACTGTCATCATCGATTACACGCCCACCTATTTTGATGATATTAAGCGTTTTATGCAACTTCATCGGCATAGACCTTTGCATTTAATAATGGTGCTTTTGACGTTTGTAGCTTTAAAGTTTTAACAAGTTCGGATAGCACATATTGCGCGGCATAGAGTCGATTCTCAGCTTGCTCAATAACAATTGAGCATTCAGAATCAAGCACGTCATCAGCGATCACAAGATTGCGTCTCACGGGCAAGCAATGCATCACCTTGGCATTGGGGGCATTTTTTAGCTTTTCTTGAGTAATCATCCACTTGTCATCGGCATTGATCACCTTGCCGTATTCTTTAGTGCTTGACCAATTTTTGACATAGATAAAATCGGCATCTTTAAACGCCTCATCCTGGTCATATATCACTTGAGCATCACCGATAAATTCTGAATCCAATTCATAGCCTTCAGGATGTGTCACTACAAACTCATAATCCATCAATTGCATACCTTCAGCAAACGAATTTGCTACTGCATGTGGCAAGGGATTAACATGTGGCGCCCAGCTTAACACAACTTTTGGTTTTTTAGGATAATCTGGCTTTTTATGCTCTTCAATCGTTAGTATATCAGCCAGACTTTGCAAAGGGTGACGCAAGGCTGATTCTAAATTCACTATTGGACAATCCGTATATTTTTTAAATGCATTAAAAATTTGCTCTTGATAATCTTGCTCTTTGTCATTGAGCTTGGCAAAGGAGCGAATTGCGACAATGTCACAATAACTTGCAATAACTTGGGCGGCCTCTTTGATATGCTCAGGTTTATCAGTATTCATCACCACACCTTCGTTAAACTCCAGTGCCCAACCATTATTCACATCAATTGGTAATACATTTAAACCAATATTTTGTGCCGCTTTTATCGTTGAGATTTTAGTGCGTAAACTTGGATGTAAAAAAATAATGCCTAAAGTTTTATGTGCACCTAATTTATCATTCGCATATGGATTTTGCTTAATCTCAATACATGATTGAATCGCTTCTTGGATATTATCAATATCCTTAATACTTAAATACTGCTGCATGTTTTTACTCCTAGAAACTGTGTTTCTTTTATCTTATAAATTCTCTGTTGGCTGAGCGTTAGTCGAAGCCCTTACATTTGCGTTGGCTGAGCATGAGTCGAAGCCATTACAAATGTTACCCCTCACCCGCGCAGCCCAAGCTGCACGAGCAATCCCGCAAGGGGAGAGGTGCCAGTTGATGAAGCTTATGCTGTCTTATTATTAGACTATCCTTCGACTTTGCTCAAGGTGCGGTTAACACTTTTAGATGAGTGTTCAGCTGCAATCACTTCTTTTAATACCAAAATAAATGCATCAATATGCGATTGCTGAATCGTCAGTGCAGGCAGTAATCTCATCACTTGTCCGGCTTGAGCAACACCTGTAAATATATACTTTTGCTTTAAAAGTGCATCACGAAGCGCTTTGCAATCTAAACTAAATTCAACACCTAGCATAAGCCCACGCCCCCGTACAACTGTTACTTCAGGGATTTGTAGTAATTGCTCTTTTAAATACTCCCCTTGGTGCTTGGCATTATCAATAAGCGCTTCATCGTCAATGACTTCAAGCACAGCTAACATCGCAGCACAGGCAAGATAACTACCACCAAAAGTTGTGCCTAACATATTTTTCAATACCGGGATATTATCTTTGATCAACACCCCGCCAACAGGAAAACCATTACCCGCCCCCTTGGCAAAGGTAATTAAATCCGGTTCAATGCCTGATTGCTGGAAACTAAAAAACTCCCCTGTGCGTCCGAAGCCAGATTGAATCTCATCAACGATTAACTTTGAACCGTGCGATTGAGATAACTCACTTGCAGTCTGTAGAAAATGTATATCCGGTTCATAGATGCCGGCAATGCCTTGAACCCCTTCAATAATCACCGCTGCGACGTCATTATCCATCGCTTCTTTCAATGCATCTATATCATTTAACGGCACACTAATGACTTGAAAACCATTTGAAAATGGTGACTGTATAGCAGGATTATCAGTAACTGCCAAGGCAAGATTTGTGCGCCCATGAAAGCTATTACTAATGCTAATTATCTTGTTACGTTGAGTGACAACTCCGGCAAGTTTAAGCGCATTTTCTACCGCTTCCGCCCCTGAATTAACTAGAAATAACTGGTAATTATCACAAGCACTTAACTGTGCCAATTTATCTGCCAGATGTTGCTGCATCGGCATCTCAACACTATTGGAATAAAAGCCAATATATTGCAACTGTTGAGTGAGTTTCTCAATATAATGCGGATGACTATGCCCAATCGAGATCACCGCATGCCCACCGTATAGATCAAGATATTGTTGAGCATTTTCATCCCAAACATATAAATCTTGAGCTTTATTTAATGTAATAGGATAACGCTCATATACTTCATATAAATTCATAAAATCACCTTAAAAAACACTGGCTTTGAGTGACAAACCTGACTCACAAGGCAAGCCAAACATAAGATTCATATTCTGTAGAGCTTGCCCTGAAGCCCCTTTAATCAAGTTATCAATGACACTGACAACATGCAGATACTCACCATGTTTTTTCACGGATAATAAACAAGCATTAGTATTAACAACCATTTTTAAATCTGGTTCATGGTCAAGTACTTTGACAAAGGCACTTTGCTCGTAAAATGCTTGCAAAATTTGTTGTGCCTTTATTTCAGTGAGATCTGATTTAAAGTAAATTGAGGCAAAAATACCACGACTAAAATTCCCTCGCATTGGCACAAATAATATTTGATTGTTTGCTGATAATTTCAACGCTTGCTTAATTTCAGCTAGATGCTGATGCGAGAATGCTTTATAGACAGACATATTATTGCTGCGCCAGCTAAAGTGTGAAGTTCCACTGGGCATCACACCGGCTCCGGTTGAGCCGGTAATGGCATTGATATGAACATCTCCATCAACATAATGACAAAAAGGCATTAATGCCAGAATAATAGTAGTCGCAAAGCAACCAGGATTAGCAATCTTAGATGCAACTGCAATCTCACTTTGCTTAATATCCGCCAAACCATAGACAAACTCTGGATTTGCCTGAGTATCTCGATGATCCTGACTTAAATCAATTATCTTAGTCCCCTGCTTGAATTGTTGGGATTTAAGCACTTCTTTGGCTTGCCCGTGCCCCACACATAAAAACACAACATCGACATTATAATTTATCTCTTTATCGAATACGCGTTTATTATCGACCAGATAGAAATCATGATGGGTTTTAGCGATTAACTCACCGGCTTGTGAGGTACTATGTATGAATTGAATATCCACCTGCGGGTGATATGTAAGTAGTCGCAAAAGCTCACCTGCGGTATAACCCGCACCGCCTAAAATACCGACCTTTATTTTTTTGTTATGCTCGATCATAAAACCTCACCCTGTCACCGCTGCTTTGATTGAGCTTAATTGCGTTGTCTTGACTGACTTATCTTTATTTTGCAATTGATAATAAGCAGCAAGTTGTGTGCTCATCACCTTAGTAAATCCTTTGACATCATCACCACTGAAACTTGCATTTTCCTCACCATATTTGGCATTTTGCGCCTGCATTAAATCATGGTCAGACTGTATACCCAACAGTACGAAATGAAGTGGATAAAGCTTCACAAATACATCTCCTGTGACCTTTCCCTGAGTCGATAATAACAAGGCTTCAATATCACGCGCCGCCGGATCAAGAAATTGTCCTTCATGCACCATCTCAGCATAGGTATCACTTAAGCTTGTTTTAATTTTAAGCTGTGCTTTAGTTAACACATGCTTTTCTAATAAGTGATGTGCCTTTATCAGAATCAACGGTGCAGGGGCTTCAAAACCTACCCGCCCTTTGATATTGATAATAGTGTCACCAACATGAATGTCGCGTCCAATACCATATTGACTGGCAAGATCGTTAAGCTTCTGAATCACTTGAATTGAATTTGATAACTCGTCATTTAAGGCAATTGGCTCACCATTGATAAAGGTAATCTTTAGCGTTTCTTCTTCCTCTTGCGCTTTAGCTATCTTAGTTGGCCAAGCCTCATCATTTAGATATAAATGTGAACTTAAGGTCTCAGCACCGCCAACAGAGGTGCCCCATAAGCCTTTATTAATCGAATAGTTTTTGCTACTTTCGCTGCAACTTGCACCATGCTTGATCAGATATTCCTGAGTAGCAGCACGCGATAATTTCAAATCTCGAATGGGCGTGATAATTTGAGCTTCTGGAGATAATATATGAAACATCAGATCAAAGCGCACTTGATCATTGCCGGCTCCCGTGCAGCCATGTGCAATCTTAGTGATCCCCATCGTATTTGCTACCTTGGCAATCGTCATTGCTTGAAAAGCACGCTCAGCACTGACAGATAAAGGATAACAATTATTTTTTAGTGCATTAGCAAAGATCAGAAACTTAACACACTCCTGATAAAAATCTTTTGTGACGTCAATGCTTTGATGCGTTTTCGCACCCAGCTGATAAGCCCTGCGTTCAATCTGTGCTAACTCAATTGGGGTAAAACCACCCGTATTAACAGTCACAGTATGCACTTCTAGATCATGCTCCTGCTGTAAATACTTAACACAGAAGCTTGTATCCAACCCTCCACTAAACGCGACAATAACCTTCATTGATTGCTCCCTTTTATTATTTTTATTACCTTTATTATTTTGTAATATACCTTGCTCTTTTTGCTCTTGCTGTTCTTTTTGCTTTTGTTTTCTTTGCGGATCGTACAGCATCCCTGTGCATAAACAATTTTGATATTCTTTGGCTTGCAAAATAGTAAAGTTTACGCAACTCGCACATCCCTGCCAAAATGTCTTATCTGTCGTTAAGCCAGTAAAGGCAGCCGGCTCATAACCCAACTCATAATTAATACGCATCACCTGCGGATTAGTCGTTAACCCAAAGATCTTGGCATTAGGATAATATTCACGCGCTAACATAAATGCTTTTAACTTTAAGGCTTTGGATAAACCTAAGTTGCGATATTCTGGGAAAACAATTAAGCCTGAATTAGACACATAAGCTTTGTCTTGCCATGATTCAATATAACAAAAGCCTACGATTTGATTAAGTAAGCGATCAATCGCAATAACTGCATGTTTTGAGCGTATTTTTTCCTGCAAATAGTTCACACTGCGCTTGGCAATACCGGTCTTTCTTTGCTTAGCACTTTCTTCAATCTGTACGGCAATGGCACTGGCAAAATGGCAATGCGTACTATTAGCAATAACAATGTCGACATGACTTAGCTTCATCTAGGTGCTTTTTTGTTAATCCAAACGAAGCTCAACGATAGCAAAGCCTTAATGATAGATAAAATTCATTTTTTATATGTTTCAATGAATTAAATTCATCAAAACATGGTTTTCCATTTGAGGATTAATTAAAAGCTTCCATTGCTTTAGCGATTTTTGCAGCAATCACTTGATGCGTTTCTTCTGTTGGGTGTACGGTGTCTTCAAATAAATGTTTTTTGTTATCAGCTTGCGGTGTACACAGCAGTGCAGAATTAGTCAAAGCTG
>JAQCCA010000127.1 GCA_027621155.1 Pseudomonadota bacterium
TGGCAAAAGTATTTGAGACGAAATCCCCCTCTTGATTACCAACTTGACAAAAAGCACCCAATGCAAAGCCTTCAGGCAACTCATACGGGACATCTTTTAATGAATGAACAGCAATATCCGCACGACCCTCTGTCATTGCAACTTCAAGCTCTTTCATGAAAAGCGCTTTACCACCGATTTGATTCAATGGGCGATCGAGGATCTTATCGCCTTGTGTTTTCATCGTGATAATCTCACAGATCAATCCCGAATGTGTTTTCTCTAACAATTCCTTGACGTAACGGCTCTGCCATAATGCTAGCTGGCTATCACGCGAAGCAATAATCAATTTATCTAATTTATTTGGCTGTATCATTGATCAGCCCATAGCATGATTGAATAAAATGACTAATATCATGAATCTCAGGCATGCATACACTATGCTCCATGGGATAGTCATGAAATTCGTGTTTTATAGCTAATTCCTCAAGCTTAGCTTTAAGCATTTGACCAGCTGCAAATGGTACCACTGGATCATGACTGCCATGCCCTACAAAAAACGGTGTTTGTTGATTATTATCATTAAGCTTTGTTTTAAAATAATCCCAATCAGGCAAATAAGTTGATAACAGCACAATGCCGGCAAATGAGTAAGGCATCGTAAGTCCAGCTAAGGCAGAAATCGCCCCGCCTTGAGAGAAGCCTGCAACAATCATATTCTCAGTAGCAATACCGTCATTAAGCTGTGATTTAATGATCTCATCTAGCGCATTTAACGAATCTTCAATTCCTTTACAGTCCACATCACGTTTTATATCATCAATGCGTTTTATGTCATACCAAGCACGCATTTCCATGCCCATGTTAATCGTCACCGGCTGCACAGGCGCATGCGGGAAAATAAAACGCACATTCGCATCAACTGGCAAATTTAACTCCGGCACAATTGCCTCAAAATCATGTCCATCAGCCCCCAAACCATGCAACCATATCACGGCATGTGTTGCTTTTTTTGCTTTTTGTTTTGGTTCAACAACCACTAAATCAAGCATTTTTCCCAATCCATATTACACTTTACATTAAAAATGCTGTCATTATGAAACACAATACACTTGAATGCTAGCAACATACGTGGCAAATTAGTCCTGTTTGATAATTTAGTAATCAATTAATTTAGGAGCTAAAACCATGGTTGCCCTCATTATTATCGTTGTTATTCTGGCTTTGATTTTTGGCTATGTCTTGATGACTTACAACAGTCTTATCGCTGAAATTGAAGCCGTTAAAAATTCTGAACGCCAAATTGATGTTCAATTGGATCGTCGCGCTAAAGTCTTTGACTCCCTCATTAGTGTTGTCAAAAAATATATGGATTATGAGCAAACGACATTAAAAGATGTCACCGCTTTAAGAAACCAAGCAATACATGCCAAAGAGAAAGGGGACTCTGAAACGCGTATGGCTGCTGAGAATGAAATCTCAAAAATCGCCGGTGGCTTGAATGTTCAGTTTGAAAATTATCCTGATTTAAAAGCCAATCAAAATGTCATGCAATTGCAGGAAGAAATTACCTCTACCGAAAATAAACTGGCTTTTTCAAAGCAATCTTTTAACGACAGTATTGAAAAATACAATGCTCATAAGAAATCAATGATTGCCGGCATCGTTGTTAATATGTTTAAGAGCAAGCTTGATGAAGACTTCATTTATTGGCAAGTCAGTGATGAGAAACGTCAAGCGTTTGAAGATAGTCGTGTTGAGTTATAAGCCATGGCTGCAATTGATATCAACGGTGTTGATTGGCGTGAAGTCGTTAAGAAAAACACACGTAAATCGTATATCGTTATCGCTTTATTTTTAATTATCTTTTTTGCCCTTGGCTTTTTAATCGATCTTGTTTGGCGCTATGGTCAATATGGTGGCATGATGACTTACGCAGGATATCGTTTAAGTTTTGGTGATATCGCTTATCTTGTGGCGACTTTGAAACTCACGCCATGGGCGACGATTATATCCACTATAATCGCATTTATTTGGCTGATGGCAACCTTTAGCTATTATGACAAGATCATGCTCGCAGGAACTCAGTATCGTGAGATTACCGCAAATGATCCTGATCCACTTTGTCAGCGCATTTACAATGTCACCGAAGAGATGAAGATTGCTGCCAATATGCCCTATATGCCCAAGGTATATTTGATTGAAGCTGATTATATGAATGCCTTTGCTTCAGGTTTCTCTGAAAAGTCATCAATGGTTGCGGTCACACGTGCACTTGCTAATCGCTTGAATCGCGATGAACTGCAAGCAGTGATGGCGCATGAGTTAACGCATATTCGTAATCAAGATATTAAGCTTAATCTATTTACCGTCGTGCTATCGAATATGCTAATGTTTATGATTGAGTTTTTATTCTATTCAACACTTTTTGGTGGCAACCGCAGTCGTCGCGATAACAACAATGGCGGTAATGCGATGGCAATCATCTTTATGGTGATTATGTTATTACGTTTTATATTGCCAATTATTACCAGTATGATGGTACTATTCTTAAGTCGCACACGTGAGTATATGGCAGACGCAGGAGCGGTTGAGCTCATGCGTGATAACCAACCGATGGCGAATGCACTGATTAAAATCAGTCAAAATCACAACGAACCGCAAACTGCGCAAAGTTATGAACATAATAGTAATGAGCGTATGCGCCGCGCCTCTTACCTTTATGATCCAGCTAGTAGTAAGTTTGCTGCTGGCGGCATGGATGATATGTTTTCCACCCACCCAAGTTTGAAAAAACGCTTAGCTTCAATTGGTGCCAATCTGCGCTAGCTGCTTACTTGTAGTTTCGCCAGTAACTCTTTGTGACTGCTCTCATCTAAGCTATCAAGTAATGATGACTCGGAGAATGGCAAAATGGTTTTTTGTTTAGCTTTGCATATGAATAAGTCATCTGCCTTTAGTTCAGCATCAACAAGAGTTTCAGCCTTATATTTCATATTAACCTCGCAAATACTGCTTTAAATCAGCGGCTGAATAAACACTAGACATCAGAGTTTTATGCGTTATCTTCTTATGTTTACCTGCCTTAAACCACGGAATATACACTGAAAAAATAATCGTTAATGTCACCAGTAAAATGATTATACGTTTTACCATATCCTCCCCCTTTGGATATTACAGCATCATTTTTAAAAATCTGCCTGTGTGCGACCGCGCATTTTGAGCAATGCTTGCTGGCGTACCTTCGGCAATAACCTGACCGCCACCATCACCCCCTTCAGGACCCAAATCAATAATCCAATCTGCCACTTTGATTACATCTAAATTATGCTCGATGATAACAATGGTATTGCCTTGCTCACGCAAACGCATAATGACATTAAGTAATTGCTGGATATCATGAAAATGCAGCCCTGTTGTCGGTTCATCGAGGATATATAATGTTTTGCCAGTTGCGGTTTTTGAGAGCTCTTTGGCTAATTTCACCCTTTGCGCCTCACCACCTGACAAGGTGGTCGCATTTTGCCCCAAAGTAATATATGACAAACCAACATCCATCAAGGTTTGTAAGCGGCGTTTAATTTGTGGCACGGCTGAGAAAAACTCTAAAGCTTCTTCAATACTCATATCAAGCACTTCGCTGATATTTTTGCCTTTGTATTGAATCTCTAAAGTCTCACGATTATAACGTTTGCCTTGACAAACATCACATGGCACATAAACATCGGGTAAAAAGTGCATTTCCACCTTTAACACACCATCGCCTTGACACGCCTCACAACGCCCGCCTTTGACATTAAAGCTAAAACGCCCCACCTGATAACCACGTGAACGCGACTCCGCAGTTGCTGCAAATAACTCACGAATTGGCGTAAAAACTCCGGTATAGGTTGCAGGATTTGAACGTGGTGTGCGCCCAATCGGGCTTTGATCAATATCGATAACCTTATCCAGTAGCTCAAAACCTTTGTGTTTATCGTAAGCTTGCGCTGTGATGCTATTGTTTTTATTCAACAATTTTGCCGCTAAGGGGTAAAGTGTGCGATTAATCAACGTTGACTTGCCTGAACCAGATACTCCTGTGACACAGGTTAGTAAGCCCAAAGGAATTTTCAAATTAACATTTTGTAAGTTATTGCCTTTAGCACCATAGATCTCCACATATTGCCCTTTTTGTGGCTTTAATTTTTTACCATTAATCGTAATCTGTTTACGTTTAGACAGATAATCCGCCGTTAATGAGTTTTTATTATCAATGATTTCACTTAAGCGCCCTTCAGCGACAATTTGCCCACCATGAATGCCAGCACCAGGACCTATATCAATAATATGATCGGCTTGTTTAATCGCATCTTCATCATGCTCAACCACAATCACCGTATTACCTAAATCACGTAAATGATGCAAGGTGTCTAATAGCTTTTGATTATCACGTTGATGTAGTCCAATCGATGGTTCATCGAGAATATACATGACTCCAACCAAGCCTGCACCAATTTGACTGGCTAAGCGTATGCGCTGCGCCTCACCACCTGAGAGCGTATCGGCTTGCCGTGATAGATTTAAATAATCCAAGCCAACATTAACCAAGAAGCCCAAACGCGCCAGAATTTCTTTGAGTAAGCGCTCAGCAATCACGTGCTTTTGACCTGTAAGACTCAAATTATCTAACCATTTAACACTATCTTTAATCGACAGCGCCGTTAATTGTGCAATATTTTTGCCGGCAATAAACACATTACGCGCACCCTCATTTAAGCGCGTTTCATTACAACTTGGGCATGGTAAATTACTCATCAGTTTACTTAATTCTTCACGAATCATGTTTGAGTCAGTTTCTTTGTAACGACGCTCGAAATTTGCCAAAACGCCTTCAAACGGCTTTTGTGCTCGATATTCTCTACCACCTGAGCTTTTAAAATAAATATTAATCTCGGTTTTACCTGAGCCATTCAACACTAGCTCTTTTTGCGCATCCGTGAGCTTATTAAAGGGTGTATCCAGTGAGAAATCAAAGTGCCGAGCCAACGCCTCTAATTGCGCAAAGTAATAGCCATTACGCTTATCCCAACCATGCAGAGCACCTTGGTTTAAACTTAAATGCTCATCAACAATAATTTTATACGCATCAAAGTAAGCCTTAGTCCCTAAGCCATCACAACTTGGGCAAGCACCAATGGGACTATTGAATGAAAAAATTCTCGGTGCAAATTCCTTAAGCGAGTAATTACAGTGCGGACAGGCATGCTTGGATGAAAAAATAATATCATCTTGCTCACCCTCTAAAAATACAAGTTTAGCAATGCCCGCTGATAAATCTAATGCTGTTTCAAAGGACTCTGCTAAACGCTGTTGGTTTTTCTTTTGTGGCTTAAATCGATCAACTACTACTTCAATCGTATGCTTTTTATAGCGATCCAATTTAGGCGGATCACTAAGCTCATATAGTTCACCATTAATGCGCGCACGCAAATACCCCTCCGCATAGAGCTTTTCCATCAATTGAATATGCTCACCCTTTTTATCAACAATCACGGGAGCGACAATCATAAGCTTCGTTTCATCATTAAAACTTAACGTATGATCAACCATCTGGCTGATCGTTTGCGCCTTTAATTCAACCTTATGCACAGGACACATCGGCTCACCAATACGCGCAAATAACACACGCAAGTAATCATAGATTTCAGTGACTGTCCCTACTGTTGAACGTGGATTATGCGATGTGGTTTTCTGCTCAATCGAAATCGCAGGGGACAAACCTTCAATATGTTCAACCTCGGGTTTATCCATTAACGATAGGAATTGCCTAGCGTAACTTGATAATGACTCAACATAGCGCCGCTGCCCTTCAGCGTAAAGTGTATCAAATGCCAATGATGATTTACCTGAACCACTTAAACCTGTAATAACCGTTAATTTATCGCGAGGGATCTCTAAATCGATATTTTTAAGATTATGCGTTTTCGCACCTTTAATTGTAATTTTATCCATGCTGTCATACCGCAAAAAAGAATGACCAGATTGTAACACAATCATTAAGCAGGTTGAATCTTGTAAGCTACAGCATTAGGTCTTGCGGTGGTCGAGCAATTAGTCCCACTACGCTTTACTGGATTTGTCATTGGCTTATGGTGGGTATTTTTTGCAGTGATCTTGTAATCTGCTTTCATTTTAATTACCGTACTTGCCCACGATGATAAAAAGAGACTTCATTTGAAAACACGTAACATAAGTATCGCAGGGCTACTATTTTCATCAATTAGTGCTATTTTAGGCTCCGGTTGGCTATTTGCGGCATCACAAACCGCAAGTTATGCTGGACATGCCGCAATGCTATCTTGGATTATTGGTGCATTATTGATCATGATTATTGCCTTTGTCTTTGCTGAAATTTGCACCATGATACCCGTCACAGGCTCAAGCACACGCATCCCACACATTACACATGGCACTTTGGTTAGCTTTATCTTTGCTTGGATTATCTGGTTATCCTATTTAACACTTGCCCCAACGGAAGTTCAAGCCATTATCCAGTATCTTGCTGTCTTTTTCCCAACACTTATCAATACCTCTAGTGGCGGTTTAAGCGCTAGTGGCTTTGGATTTGCCGCCTTTTTATTACTCTTGATCAGCATTCTCAATACCTATTCGCTACACTGGCTTATTCGTGCCAATAACTTTCTGACAATCATCAAAATTATTGTCCCAAGCATTATTGCGATTATCATATTAGTGATTGTTTATCATCTGCATCAAAGCACTCCTGTCACATCCGCCAATCTAAGCTTTGCCCGCTTTGCCAGTTCAGGTGTATTATCAGCCATCTC
>JAQCCA010000128.1 GCA_027621155.1 Pseudomonadota bacterium
CTATCTCGGGGTTAAGCGTGCGATGTATTGTTGCATTTGGGTATATTCTTTTAATCTCCGCTAAATGTGAGTCTAGTCCTTCTGCAAAGACATATTGAGGGTTTAATTTAATAAAACTTAATTTATCTAATAACCGCTCAGTAATTTCGTTTTTTATAAAGCTATCATTAACAAAACGCTGCTCATATTGCTGATGCTTTTTTTGGAATAATGATTGATCAAACATATTTATTAAGACCTATAACAATGATATTTATTTTTAACTTACACCCTTTAACTTCGCTTAAGGTAAGTAATTAAGACTGTTGAGCTAATATTTGACTTAATCTATTTCTGCTCACGCAGCTTATCTAAATAGCGCAACGACAATACATGATAAATTGGCTCTTTACAGATCACACGTGAAGAAGCGGTACCTAACAATGCCGCTAGCATAATCGGCAACAACATCCCACTTGAGACATTTTGCGTCATCTCCGACACGATGATAAAGCAAGTAATTGGGCTTTGTACCACACCTGAAAAGTAAGCCACTGTACCAATCAGGACAATTGCACTTGCATATTTTGGATCAAAAAAACCACTCATCATATGCCCAAAGCCAGCTCCTGCTGATAAAGATGGGGCGAAAATCCCGCCTGGAATGCCACTAACAAACGACAATAAAGTTGCAATCATTTTCCATAACCCAAAGAAAATAGATACATGAACATCATGACCATTTAACAAAGCAACGGCCGTTTCTTTACCACTGCCATAAATAATGCCACTTGTACACACACCAATCACGGCAATCACAAAACCAATACTGCCTGCAAATAATACAGGGTGCTTGCGAACAATACCTACAACAGCTGCGGATACAAACAATAGCATCCGACTAAATAATCCACCTAAGAAACCACAAACAACGGCAACAATAATAAGTACAATCCAGCCACCGCCTAAAATATCAAGTGTCGCCGAGCTTGCACCAAAGTAGGCGTAATTACCCATGATCTCTAAAGATACAAAACCACACAATACCACGGTGGTAATCATCGTACCGGTAATGCCTTTATCAAACGAGCCTGATAATTCTTCAATCGCAAAGACAACCCCTGCCAAAGGTGCATTAAATGCCGCAGCGATCCCAGCAGCTCCTCCTGCTAACAACAAGCCTTTTTCCGTGTCTTCACGGTTAAATTTCTCTAATCGTCCTAAAAAGTGCATAACGGATGCACTTAATTGAATCGTCGGTCCCTCGCGCCCAATCGATGCACCACTTAAAAAACCTAATGCGGTTAATAGGAACTTACCTAGCGCAATACGCATTGATACTAATTTACTGCGTCGCTGCATATTCTTAACTTTGAGTGCTGTCATCACTTGAGGGATACCACTACCTTCAGCGCCATCAAAATAGGTTTTAAGTAAATAAATAATCACCATAAAGCCAATCGGCATAATAAACAAAGGCCAATAAGGATGATCCTGACTGAGTTCATTGAAGCTATCATTGAGATTATCACAAAGATAGGCAAATAAAACACATATCAATCCAACAAGAATCGCCCCACCCCAGAAGATCAAACGCCTTCGCCAAAGTGATAAAGACATAAGTTTGCGTGATTCAGTGAAAATCTTATCTTTTTTTAACGCTTTTAAATCAAAATACTTCATGAAAACTGTCTTTACCACTATAAGCAAAATTGCTGGTGCTATTTTACGCTTTAGTTTCTTGAAAAAAAAGTACAAACAGCTTAATAACTATGACAAAATTAACCACACATTATGTTAACTCAAGTGAAATCGATGAAACAAACGCATATTATTACCATCACCTATACCGCACCTGCTGAGATTATTGATCAAGTTCGCCCAAGGCATCGCACATTTCTCGATCGTGGTTATGAGCAAGGATTATTTATTGCCTCAGGACCTAATAGTTTACGTAATGGCGGTGTGATATTAGCCTCAGGCGACTTAAATGAAATCAAAGCGTTATTACAAGAAGATCCCTTTATCACCGAAAAAGTAGCAAGTTATAGCTATCATAGCTTTGATCCTGTTAAACATGCCGAAGCCTTTAAGGCGTTTATTTAAACTAAATGTTTGATATGCCCTTCAAGACTATCAAGGTAACTCTCAATTGTTGATTCATCACGATCAAGTAAAGTAATAAGCTCCTTGACAAAGCCTTCAATAAGCAAACTCGTTGCCTGATCTTTGTTAATCCCACGCGATTGCAGATAAAATAACGCCTGTTGATCAAGCTGACCAATCGTTGCTCCATGACTACAAACGACATCATCAGAATAAATCTCAAGCTCAGGCTTGGTATTGATCTCTGCAGTATTCGTTAACTGAATATTACGATTGTTTTGGAGCGCTTTGATACTACTTAAGCCTTTAGCAACGTATGCTTTTGCATTAAAGGTTGCCGATGCCTTGCCACCAACAACACCGCGAAACGCGACATCACTTTGCGTATTGGATGCATTATGTTTGACATTAATATGATAATCAGCCTTTGCATTATGTGTTAAAGCGTAAATACCCTTTGCATTAAAAACAGCACCTTCACTTTGCAAATCCACATCAAACTCAATGCGCTTGAGTGCCGCATAAGCGGCCATTTGAAATGTCTCATAATAGGCATTTTTAGCTATTGAGAGTTTTAGTTTATGCGTCACTAATAACTGCTCTAGGCTTTTGTTTGCCAAAGCGTCATAGCGGCACTTGGCACCCTCTTTAAGATCGACATTGCTACAGATATTGGCCGCTGAATAAGTGTCGCCTAATGCAATAAAATTCTCACAAATCATACACTCCGCATATTCATCAATCACTAAGGTATGCTGATAGTTAACCAACATCTTCTGGCCATTATCGGTGTGCAAATACGTCATGATGATAGGCTTTGTCAAACGCGTATTTTTCTTAACCTGAATCAAGACCCCTCCTAAATACGAGGCTATGTTTAGATTAGACAGCGCATCACTACTCTCACGCTGAGACTGTAGTGACATACTATCGTTAATGATTACACCATCAATGTCATCAACATGAGCAAGCTGTCCATCAACAAAGACAATATTATGCATATCCGTATTTAGGTTAATCATTGACAATGTTTCGTCAATATTTGTGTTCAATCCAAGCTTAACTTGGGCAATATCATACTTTCGATACAAAGCAGTTAAATCGGTATAACGCCACTGTTCATTTTTTTTATTTGGAAAGCCTTGATCAACAAATGCTTGCCATGCATTTTCACGCTGTTTAATCGCCTCATCTGTCAGATTAAGCTTAGCAATCGGCTGTTCTAATTGCAGCATAGTGTGCTCCTTAGTCATTAATCCAAGCATAACCTTTATATTCAAGCTCAAGAGCTAACTCTCGACCACCTGATTTAACAATTTTGCCATCTGCCAAAACATGGACAAAATCAGGTGCGATATAGTTTAATAAACGCTGATAATGGGTAATGACGATAAAGCCACGCTCACCATTGCGCATATGATTCGCGCCCTTTGATACCACTTGCAGCGCATCGATATCAAGACCTGAATCCGTCTCATCTAAAATACATACTTTAGGCTCAAGCATCATCATTTGTAGCATTTCATTACGCTTTTTCTCGCCACCGGAGAAGCCCTCATTAACACCGCGCTTCATATACTTTTGATCCATTTCAAGGATATCCATATTCGCACGCAGTTTTTTCATAAAGCTCATTGCATCAAGCTCGCTTTGACCTTTGGCTTTGCGTGTACTATTGATGGCTGTTTTTAGAAATTGTGTGTTGCTAACGCCTGGGATTTCAACCGGATATTGAAAGCTTAGGAACATCCCCGCGTGCGCACGCTCTGAAGGATCTAAGTCAAAGATATTCTGACCATTTAACAGGACTTCGCCTTCAGTCACTTCATAACCTGGTTTACCTGAAAGCACATTACCCAACGTACTTTTACCGGCACCATTTGGTCCCATAATCGCATGTACTTCACCCGGTTTAATCTCAAGATTTATCCCCTTTAATAGTACTTTATCTTCAACCTTGGCATGTAAATTTTTAATCTCTAACAACATATCGTTACTTCGCTTTTTCTTTTTCTTTTTTACATTTACTTTTATCTTTACGCTAGCCTATTGCACCTTCTAAACTGACTTCCATCAATTTTTGTGCTTCAACGGCAAACTCAAGGGGTAGTTTTTTAAAGACGTCTTTACAAAAACCGTTAACTATCATCGCTACCGCATCTTCTTCTGACATGCCACGTTGTCGGCAATAAAAAAGCTGCTCATCCGAGATCTTTGAGGTCGTTGCTTCATGTTCAATTTGCGCTGATTTTGATTTGTTTTCAATATATGGATACGTATGCGCGCCACATTCATGCCCAATAAGTAAAGAATCACATTGCGAGAAATTGCGTGCATTATCCGCCGTTGGCAACATGCGCACTAGCCCACGATAGGCGTTTTGCGCGCGTCCCGCGGAAATCCCTTTTGAAATGATCGTGCTTTTGGTATTTTTGCCCATATGGATCATTTTGGTACCGGTATCAGCTTGCTGCGCATGACGGGTTAATGCCACAGAATAAAATTCACCCACACTATTATCCCCACGCAAAATAACCGATGGATATTTCCACGTAATTGAAGAGCCTGTTTCCACTTGTGTCCATGAGATTTTCGCATTAGCGCCCATGCACACACCACGCTTGGTCACAAAGTTATAAATACCCCCTTTGCCGTTTTTATCTCCGGGATACCAGTTTTGTACAGTTGAGTATTTAATTTCAGCATCTTTTAATGCCACTAACTCAACCACCGCCGCATGCAACTGATTTTCATCACGCATCGGAGCGGTACAGCCCTCTAAATAACTGACATAACTGCCCTCATCAGCAATAATTAAGGTACGTTCAAATTGCCCCGTGTTTGAGGCATTAATCCGAAAATAAGTCGATAACTCCATCGGGCAACGCACATCTTTGGGAATATATACAAATGAGCCATCACTAAATACAGCAGAGTTTAATGCTGCAAAGTAGTTATCCGTTTGTGGCACCACTGAGCCAATATATTTTTCAATAAGCTCAGGATATTTTTGTAAGGCTTCTGAAATTGGGCAAAATATCACACCTGCTTCAGCCAACTTTTCTTTAAAAGTGGTGACCACAGAGACAGAATCAAACACCGCATCGACTGCAACACCTGCAAGCATTTCTTGCTCATGCAAAGGAATGCCTAGTTTGTTATACGTCTCAATTAACTCTGGTTCAACCTCGTCCAAACTTTTTGGCTTATCAGCTGCTGACTTGGGTGCCGCATAGTAACTAATCGCTTGATAATCAATTGGTTCATAATCGACATGTGCCCAAGTTGGTTCTTTCATGTCTAGCCATTTGTGATAAGCCTGTAAGCGCCATTTGAGCATAAACTCAGGTTCATTCTTGCGCTTGGAAATCTGCCGAATAATATCTTCATCCAAGCCATTGCGAAAACGTTCTTGTTCAATCTCAGTCACAAAGCCATGCTTATATTCCTGATCAAGCATTTTATTTATTTTTTCATCCGTCATGTCGCATGATCTCTTTACTGTTTTCTTTCTTAGTTTGATTCATATTATTTAATTCACCTACTTCATAAGATGGTGTATTCATTAGCTCTAGTAATTTAAAACTACTTAGTGTTTCGCGAACTTTTTTATTAATCACATGCCAATAGCCACCCATATGACAATCATTGACAGAGCACGATACAAATCCCGCACTGCAACACTCGGTAAACGCAAGCTGCCCATCAATTGCCTCGACAATGTCAAGTACTGAAATTTCACTCACATCAGAAGCCAAAGTATAGCCGCCTTCAGCACCACGTTTGGCAAGTAATATCCCCTTTAGGCTCAAGAGTTTGAGTACTTTACGCACGGTCGGTAAATTAAGTCCCGTAAGACTAATAAGATCAGTGGCACTGTATAATCCTTGCGGATTCTGCGCAAATTTGAGCACGATCATCACCGCATAATCAGCAAGTTTACTGACTTTCAACATCAAAATAGTACTGGCTTGGTATCATATGCGCAAAGGGTAATGGGTTTTAGCGTTTGTGTCAACGGATTAAAAGTTGGTTTTCCTTTAATTACAACGATAATCATCGATACAAAAAACATTTTGCATTTTGACTTTTTCAAGGTAGTCTATCTTTCTAGTCATCGATCTTTCGGGCAAGAAAAACTTAAATGCAGCACAATAAATATCTAAACACACAGTTATCTAGCTTAAATGGCTGTGCTGCTATTTCTATGCCTATTTGCTGTTGTTGTCGATGTATTAAGCCTAATTAGGATTTACTGCACCTCTACTTAATCCGTTGTTACTTATGTCCAGTTTATCTTTAATTAGGCATCTTAATCTTTTTAATCTTTTTAATCTTTGATATTTTAAACGTAGAAACATAAACAATGAACAGGATAACCTTATGTTTAAATCAGTACTTTTATTTATTTTAGCAGCACTGTTTCTCTTTTTTGAAATGGCACTTCAAGTCTCACCTGGCATTATGACCGAAAACCTTATGATCAGTCTGCATATCGATATATTTTGGCTTGGCGTGACCTCTGGTGCTTATTTTATTACCTATACTTTAATGCAAATTCCCGCAGGTCTTATTTATGATCGATTCTCCGCACGTAACGTGATTATGCTGCCACTTTTGATTTGCGTGATTGGTGGATTTCTGTTTGGACTTGCACCAAACTTTTATCTTGCGGCTTGTGCGCGTATTTTTATGGGCTTTGGCTCAGCTTTCGCCTTTATT
>JAQCCA010000129.1 GCA_027621155.1 Pseudomonadota bacterium
ACGATAAAAATAAATGAAAAAATAGCCAAAGTAACTGCATTTGCACCAGCGACAAGTGCAAACTTTGCGGTAGGGTTTGATTTGATGGGCTTTGCGTTATCAGGTGTCGGTGACACAGTGCATTTACAAAAGCGCAATGATAAGCAATTAGTCATCAAACAAATCTGTGGGCTATTAACAGATAAAGAGTTAAGTCTAGATGTTGATAAAAATGTCTGTGGTGCGGTGATAAAGAAATTTTTGCAAGATCATCAACTAGAGTTGGGTTTAGATATTACCATTGAAAAAGGCATTCCTTTAGGCTCTGGTATTGGCGGTTCTGCCGCATCTTCAGTTGCGGCAATACTTGCAGTTAATGAGTTTTTAGTAGAACCTTTAGCAAAAGAGCAGTTAATTGATTATGCCATTTATGGTGAGAGTCTTATCTCTGGTGGCGTTTATCACGGTGATAATGCCGTACCTGCGATGTTTGGTGGCTTGGTATTGCTACAGAACTCAACGCCATGTGAGTTTATCCAACTGCCGAGTTTAGATTTATATGCCAGTGTTGTTGTACCTAATCTAAAAATCGAAACCAAAGAAGCAAGGAAATTGATTGATGTGCCTTTTACGATCAAAGAATTTGTCGTGCAAAGTGCTAAAACTGCGGCGATAATTAGTGCGCTGTATGAAGGTGATCTTGTGCGTTTTAAAAAACATTTTTCTGATGTGCTAATTGAACCAAAACGCAAAGTATTGATTAAAGGCTTTGATCAGGCAAAACAAAAAGCAGTTGAACTTGGCGCGCTTGGCTTTGGTATCTCGGGCTCAGGTCCTGCTGTATTTGCTCTAAGTAGCAATAAAGATGCTGCTGCAGTGATTGCAAATGAATTAGTTAAAGTATTTGCCAACGAGGGACTATTAGCAGAGAAATATATTACAAGCTTATCCGCAAAAGGCGGGCAAATTATCGCGAAGGAGGAAGTATGAAGTTTATCAGTACAAGAGGTAATGCCAAGGCTGTATCGATATCAAGTGCATTACAAAACGGCTTAGCAGAAGATGGTGGGCTTTATGTGCCTGAAGCTTTTCCATTGTTTGATTGGAGGACTGTAGATAGTGCAATGAGTTATCCAGATTTTGCAACAAAGCTACTAACCGCATTTTTTAAAGGAGACGCACTTGAAAATAGATTAAGCACAATATGCCATGATAGTTTTAGCTTTCCTTTGCCATTGATGAATATCGATCAGAAAACATCGGTACTTGAGCTCTTTCATGGTGCGACTTTATCATTTAAAGATTTTGGGGCGAGATTTCTAGCCAATGCCTTAAGTCATATTAAAACCGATAAAAAATTTACGATTATGGTCGCAACATCAGGCGATACCGGCTCTGCAGTTGCCGCGGCTTTTTATCAAAAGCAAAACATCAATGTCATGGTATTATTTCCTAAGGGTAAAATCTCAATGCGTCAGCAAAAGCAGATTACTTGCTGGCAAGATAATGTTTGTGCAGTTGAGGTTAATGGCACATTTGATGATTGCCAAGCGTTGGTTAAAGGCGCATTTGCCGATGAATGGTGGCAGAATAATACGTATTTAAATACATCTAATAGTATTAATATCGGGCGACTTTTGCCACAAACAACCTATTACGCCTATATCGCTTGGCAGTATTTTTTAAAGCATGGCAAAAAGGCAAATTTTATTGTGCCATCGGGTAATATTGGCAATGTTTGCGCCTGCTTTTGGGCAAAAAAAATGGGCTTGCCGATTGGTAATATTGTCATTGCACAAAATGAAAATAATGTCATTGGACAGTTTTTGGTACATAAAACATTGCCTAATAAGGCAAGTATTGAAACACTTGCCAATGCGATGGATGTCGGTAAGCCAAGTAACTTCGAGCGTCTTTATGCGATTTTCTCTGATTTTGATGTCTTTGCTCGTGAGGTAAAAGCTCTTAAAGCATCTGATAGTGATATTAAAAAGATGATTGCTAAGGTAAAGAATGAGCATAACATGCTTATTTGCCCGCATACGGCAACAGCCTTTTTTGCGCGTGAGTCGTTGCCAGAAGATACACATTATATCGTTGTTGCAACTGCCCATCCAGCGAAGTTTGAAGAAGTAATCGAACCGATTGTTAAAGAGAAAATTAAAGTACCTGAGCACTTAAAAAAATTACTTGAAAAGAAACAAGAAAGTATTGAAATTACTGCAAATCTTAATTCACTGGCAGAGCAGTATCAAGCATACTTTGGTGTTTATTCTTCATCCTCATAATCATCGTAATCTTCATCATTAAAATCGTCAAAGTCATCGTAATCATCGGCGAAATCAAAATAATCATCATCAAACTCACCCTCTTCATAGCTATATAAACTCTCAGCATCTTGACGCAACGTGAAGATCAGCGCTTGCATGTCTTTGGGAGGCTTAGCACTAAATTCAACAACTTCAGCGCTAACCGGATGAATGAATGCTAATTTATACGCATGTAAGGCTTGTCGGCTAAAGTCTTTTAATACATCTTGCGCTTCATTGGATAAACCGCGTGCGAGTTTTAATCTCGGGTTATAAACAGGGTCACCAACTAATGGTGCTTTAAGATGTGCCATATGCACACGAATTTGATGGGTACGTCCGGTTTCTAATTTGCAACGAATGCGTGTATGTGCGCGATAGCGCTCCAATACAACAAAGTGGGTAATGGCTTCTTTACCCGTGGGGGTTACCGCCATTTTTAAGCGATTGTGAGGGCTTCTGCCAATTTTGGTTTTGATCGTGCTGCCTACCGTAATATAACCTGTGGCAATCGCTTCATACTCACGCTTGACTTGACGTTTGGATAATTGGGCGACAAGTGATGCATGTGCTTTAAGACTTTTAGCGGCAACCATTAATCCAGAAGTATCTTTATCCAGTCTGTGAACAATGCCCGCGCGTGGCACCTTGGCAAATGCTGGATCATGCGCCAATAGCGCATTGGATAATGTGCCTGATAAGTTGCCTGCCCCCGGATGAACAGTTAGTCCCGCAGGCTTGTTAATGACAATGACATCATCGTCTTCATAAATTATATCAAGCGGAATATCCTCTGGCTGCCAGTGATTCTTATCCTCTAAGGTGGCATTAAGTGATATTTCCTCACCACCAATGATTTTATCTTTGGCTTTTTTGATCTCACCATTCACAAGAATGGCACCTTGTTTTAGCCATTTTTGTAGTTGTGATCGTGAGTAGTCACTAAAAATGTTGGATAAACATTGATCCAAACGTTGACCAGCACAGCTTTCAGGTGCAATAACATTTTGCTGAATGTTTTTAGATACGGTATGATGTGGCACAAATAAAATCCTATCAAGACGCCGGTTAAATTGTGCATCATTGTAAACAATAAATGACAAAGGCGGTAATAAATTAAAGGGTAATCGATGAAAAAGATCAGTTTGGCATTAAGCGGCTTGGGTGCGCTTTTGTTAATGGCAGGATGTTCAACAACAACGACTAAGGCATTGCCATATCAAGGCGAAAGTGCTGAATATATTTATGCCAAAGGGCACGAGCAGGTGAAAGATGGCGATTATTATAAAGCGATTGATACCTTTAGATCGTTAAACTCGCAATATCCATTCCAAAGCTATACTGAAATGGGCAATTTAGAGCTTATTTACTCTTATTATGAAGATGGACAACCTGAGATGGCGTTAGGGTTGGCTCGTCAGTTCTTACGCGCTTATCCGACATCAAAACACTTGGGGTATGTTTATTATATGATGGGTGTGATTAATTATGATAATGGTCGTGGGTTCTTACAACGCCGCTTGCCATACGATATGGCGCAACATGATCCAGCATCATACTTACAAGCGTTTAATGATTTAAAGCGCTCAGTCATCTTAAGCCCTAAAGCTTCTTATGCCGAGGATGCAAGGCGTCGTATGGTGCATATTAATAATGTCGTTGCTGAATATGAATATAATATCGCTAATTTCTACTTTGAGCATGAGGCTTATGTTGCTGCGATTAATCGCGCTAAGATCGTCGTTGAGAAATATTCACAAAGTAACTCGATTGAGAATGCGTTGGTTCTGTTGATTAGAAGTTATGATATTTTGAAAATGCCTGAGTTGGCTGAGAAATCGATGGAGGTATTAAAGGCAAACTACCCTAATAATGCGTATTTAAAATCTCTAGAAGATGCAGCAAAACGTCCAACGGTAGTATTTAAATAAACCTCAATCAATTATGTGAAGTTGGTTGATGCAGAACTCATAAAGCGCTTAATGATAAAAGCGCTTTTTTAATGAATAAAGGTAATAATTATGTGGTTTAAAAATTTAGCATTGTTTCAATTTACAGAAAACTTTACAGTCAGTGCCGAAGAGCTTGAAAAACAATTAGCCGAGCATGCATTTAGTCCATGCTCAACAAGTGCACCAATATCAATGGGTTGGGTATCACCAATGGCGCAAGATATGCCATTAGTGCATGCAGCCTCGGGCTTTATGATGGTGTCATTTAAAATACAAGAAAAAATGGTGCCAGCTGGCGTTATCAAAGAAGTCTTGGATGAAAAAGTTGAAGAAATTGAGCTAAGAGAATCACGTAAAGTCAAAAAGAAAGAAAAAGATACGTTAAAAGAAGAGATCTACCAAAGCTTATTGCCGCGTGCCTTTACGCGCAACACCGTCATTAATGCTTATATTGACACACAAGCAGGATGGCTTATTGTCAATGCTTCATCCGCTAAAAAAGCGGAGCACTTAACCGTTAATTTGCGTAAAGCCTTAGGCAGTTTGAAAATTCGTATTCCTGAAGTGTTGCCAGTTTCTATGCTTTTGACGCAATGGCTTAAAACCAATGAATATCCACAAGACCTAACGATTGAAGATCAATGTGTGTTACAAGATAACAAAGATGCTTCAGGCATTATCCGTTGTCAGCGCCAGAATCTATTTACCGATGATATTTTGTCACTGATTGACTCTGGACGCGAGGTTATTCAACTGGGATTATCATGGCAGGATCAGTTGAGTTTTGTGATTAACGATGAGTTTATGTTGAAATCATTGAAGTTTTTAGAGGTTGTACAAGACAAAGCCAATGATATTGTTTCCGAAACCAAACAAGAACGCTTTGACGCTGACTTTATTATTATGGCAGAAACCTTGCGTGAATTTATTGATTTTATTATGCAGATTTTTGCTAAAGATTCGCAAGAGAGCGAGGTTTCTGACACAGCAAATACAATGACTGATATAAGTCCTGTTGAAAATGGCGAAGAAATAAGTCAAGCACATGATGAAGATGATGCGCCATGGGAAGATAATGAAGTGGCAGATAATATATTAAATAGCTCTGTTGATCACCAAAACCAATAATGTAATAGCTTATGCACCCGAATGAAGTAATGTCTTTAAATAGTCAGCTTGAGAATATCAAGCGACCACCATCCTCAATCGATGCTGAGCGCTCGGTTATTGGTGGGTTGATATTAGATAATGAAGCATGGTTTAAGATTGAAGAAATTCTGCGACCTGATGACTTTTACAGCACGCAACATCGCATTGTTTTTCGCCAAATGCAAAAGCTTATTAAAGATGAATCACCTTTTGATATCATTACTTTAAGCGATTCATTATCAAATGAGAAACTATTAGAACAAGCCGGCGGACTTCACTACTTAGCTGAGATTGCTAAAAATACGCCAACCGCTGCTAACGTTGTCGCTTATGCTGAAATTGTTAAAGAGCGCTCAAAATTACGTGTCCTTCTAAATACGGCAACCGATATTGCCAATATGGTTTATGTGCCAGAAGGGCGCAAAGCCGAAGACATCTTAGATGTGGCTGAGCAGAAAATTTTGGCAATTGCTGAGAGTGATACTCAGCGCAGTGATGGTCCTAAGTCCGTGCGTGATATTATCCCGAGTGTAATTGATCGCATTGATGCAATGATGGAAGCAAGTGATGGTATCACAGGGATCTCCAGTGGCTTTACCGATTTGGATGAATTAACTTCAGGCTTGCATCCGGCGAATTTAGTGATTGTTGCCGGACGCCCATCAATGGGTAAAACAACCTTTGCCATGAATTTGGCTGAGAATGTTGCCAGAGGTGCAGAAAAGCCCGTACTTGTTTTTAGTTTAGAGATGCCTTCAGAAGATATTGTGCTTAGAATGATTTCATCTCTTGGTCGTGTTGAGCAAAATGCACTAAGAAATGGTCGCCTAGAAGATGAGCATTGGGCAAAGATCACAACGGCAATGGAAGTGTTATCCAAAGATTTCAATATGCATATTGATGATAGTGCGGGTTTATCTCCTGCTGATATGCGCTCACGTGCGCGTAAACTCTATAAAGAGCAGGGTGGTTTGAGCATGATTGTTGTCGATTATTTGCAGTTGATGAAGGTGCCAGGCTATGAAAACAATCGTACCCAAGAGGTGTCAGAAATCTCACGTGCTTTAAAGTCTCTTGCCAAAGAGCTGCATGTTCCTGTCGTGGCATTATCGCAGCTTAATCGTGGCGTTGATGATCGCGCGGACAAACGCCCAATGATGTCAGATCTACGTGAATCCGGTGCAATTGAGCAAGATGCTGATGTGATTATGTTTGTTTATCGTGATGAGGTCTACCATAAGGATAAGGAAGACAATAAAGGACTGGGTGAAATTATTATCGGTAAGCAACGTAATGGTCCAATTGGCAGTATTAAAGTGCACTTTGAAGGACGCTTCTGTCGCTTTGCTGATTTAACCTTTGAACAGAGTGTACCGTTTGGGGTGCATTAAATATATTTTATGA
>JAQCCA010000130.1 GCA_027621155.1 Pseudomonadota bacterium
AGCTCTCAATTACCTCTAGCACTTTTTCTGGCGAAGGATTCCCAATTGCGCCATGAATAACTGAAGGCAAACTTGCGTCATCAAGGCTTACAGATTTTATGGTGATTTTATTTTCTGCATTCATAATTCACACCTCGAATAAGTATTGAGATCCTATGCCATTTTTTAAAAATTTGTGATTAAATTCTTCCTTGAATATCGTTAAAGCCAAATCTCCTGTGCAATGGCATGGAGCTATAAAATTGATATCCGCATCTTGCAAACCGATTACAGCATTTTTAATTTTTGACTTTGAAGAGCGCATCAGATGCAAACCTCCAAATAGCGCATGTATTTTTTCTTTGGTAACAAGACGCATAGTTTTAGCAATTTTAAGGATGCCTGTATGACTGCATCCAGTTACTGCGACAATACCTTTTGATGTTTTAATTCCCAGAGCCAGCTCATTGATCCATAAATTCTTCGATAGAATTAAATAAAAAGTGTCATTGATATGGCAATGCTCTTTAATGCTATGTATGTGTTCACTATTTATAGGCAAGCTTTTTTCTAAATTATTACTCCAAGTTTTTGGCATATAAACAATGATATTTGGATTTTGCTCCAAAAGCCATAAAGCTCCTCCTTTATGATCCCAATGCTTGTGAGAAATAATAAGGTATTTAATGGATTGAGGATCGATATGCAATTTTTTCAGGTTGCTTTCTAATATTGCAGGGTTAGCACCTGTATCAAATATAACATTTCCATTTGGATGTTCAGCGACACAAGAGAATCCCCAATCATCCTTAAGCTCAGATTGATGAAGGTTATTGTCATATACAGTTGTAATTTTCAGCATTTTTGTATCACCTCGGCAATAATTATTTTCTGCGTTTTAGCCTCTGAACTGTTTTTATCTGAAATTTGGCACAGTTCAAAAGTTGCTTTCCAAAGTGCCCAGGCGCGGGCTCGGAGCCATGTATCTGGGTCCATATCCATTTTTGATATAAAAGTCTCACGAGCTTTGCCTGATAAATACGTCCATGCAATGACAAGATCGCACGCTGGATCTCCAACCGCAGCACCGCCAAAGTCAATGACTGCTGATAGTTTTCCACTATCCATAAGTATATTGCCAATCGCAAAATCTCCATGAATCCAGATTGGTTGTTTATTCCATTTTGTCGCACAGGCCTGATCCCATAAAGCTAATGCTCGGGGAGCGTCTATCACATCAGACAGCTCTGCTATCTGCTCCTTGGCGCCTTTATCGTAAACACTTACATGATCACCACGCCACCAGTTGTGTTGACCCGGCTCAGGGCCTTTAATGTCCATAATGGCTTGCAGCTCTTTTAAGAATTTAGCCATATCAAAACCAAGTTGTTCCTTTTCTTGATCGGTTAAAGTCAGTAAATTGATACTTTTGCCAGGCAACCATTGATATATAGAAAATGGATAAGGATAATCTGCTGAAGGTTTGCCCATTTTAATCGGAGCGGGAATGCTAATGCTTAAACGTTTTGCAAGCTCAGGCAGTAATTCCTGTTCCTTTGGAACTTTTAAAGCGTAGTCTGCCGCTGTTGGCATACGAATGAGCATATGGTCGCCGAGCCTATAGGTGCGGTTGTCATGCCCCTGTTTTTCAACATCAACGATAGGTAAACTAGCGTATTCGGGAAATTGCTCCGCTATGAGTTTGCGTGCAAGATCTGGGTTTGGAATAAATGTAGTGGTCATAGTGTTCTCTTACAAATTAAAATAATATCCTTTGAGTTCACTGGATCAAAGGTTGTCTTCATGAAATCCCCATAGGTTTCTAAAATCTCAAACCCAGACTGCTTCAGAATTTTTGACAGTTCGCTGAAGTTGGTGAATTTCAATTCAATCTCGGTTAAAGTTTCAAAACTTTGCCATGATCGTTTTGTGGTGTATTTCACAATGTTTGTTTTAGGATCAAAAACTTGAATGCCATACACTTTAACCAGCTGATTTTTATCATCAATGAAATCATGCCAATGTTCAAACTTCTCGGTCGTACGCATTTCATCCGAGGTTGCATTGCGTGTGTTCATGATGAATAAACTTTTGTCATGCATATGGCTTGCAATCGAAGAAAGGCAGCCAAACTGGTCTTTTTCTGTAAGCAGAGCTTGGAAGCTGTTGCCTGCCATTGTTAGGAGATCGAATTTTTTATTAAGATTAAAATTGCGCATATCTACGTTTAGATAGGTAATATCAATCCCATGGTTTCGTGCCTTTTCTTTAGCAATTTTAAGTATCGGATCGCTAGTATCTATACCAATGCATTTTAACCCAATTTCAACAAGCTTGAGTGTAATACGTTCTGTGCCACAGGCAATATCAAGCGCTTCACCTTTTGTAACAGTGTCACAAAAAATATCGAAATCATCTGTGTAACCACCGTATTCTGATTCATAAATTAAAGGTGAACTATACTCTGCTGAGGTGGTCATAAATCTACCTCCATAACGGTTACAGGATGGGATTTAAATTCATCCATACATATTTGGCTCCAGCCAAGGCGCTTGTAGTATTCAGGTATCGTTGGATCAAAAGCAAACAGATATAGCTTTTTGAAGCCACGCTCTTTTGCTTTCAGTACAGTCGCATCAATCAGCATCCTTCCAATGCCTTGCTTTTGATATTTTGGATCAACGACCACATCTGCAAGCCATGGCCCTAAATCGGGACGAAAATCCTTCTTAAGTTTAAATGTGCAAAATCCTACTGGAATTTCATCATACAGCGCAGCGAATGAATTTGTTTCATCTGGATGACACAGCTCATCATATGTCAATAACTCTATCTCCCTAATTGTAAGCTCTGGAAACAAAATTTTACCCAACACTTCATGCCAAATATTTGCAAGCACTGGTATAGTGTCTGGATGATTTTTCAGCAAGTCAATTTTGATCATACGAACCACTCCACATTTTTCCAGTTACCAGGGTTGGCTTTTTTAGCCGCGATTCTGGCCTTCCAATCACCCACATAAATCTCAAGCTTATGATCGTCCAGATCCAAGAAGTAGAGTGACTTTCCAGGAGACGTATTATCTTTAAAAACTTTGGCTCCTGATTGGGTTATGCGCTGACACAAAGCTTCAAAATCCTCATCATCAACACTAAATACAAAATGTGTGTTACACGGCGATGGCCTTCGCAGAAAACTACGATCAAGATCTAAAGAAAACCACAAACATCTAGGATCATAAGGATTGCCAGCTAAAAAATAAGCACTACCTTCAGATTTGCATAATGGCTTAAATCCCAAAATATCTCTGTAGAACAAAAATGATCTCTCAATGTCTGCAACAGAGATGTTGATATGATTGATGCCGTTGATCATACAATGCCCCCTACAAACTATTCGGAGGCAATCGATAGATTTTGATCCTTCAAGAACTTACGTTTTGGCAGGTCATGAGCGCCGCATACTACAAGTATTTGAGTGGCACCTCTAGACTTGGCTGCAGCCTTCGTCTCTTCAATTAACCATCAACGTCAGCCCACCTGGATTATAAACTTCTGGAACAGGCATGAGCTTATCAATGATCAATCCGAGGATTTCTTGAGTGTCGCTTTCCGCAGTGAACATCACATGATTTTCGTTCTCCAGCAATTCTTTAAACCACTGTCTTTGCGTATTATCACCTTCGTCTCCAGTATATCGCCAAAATTGTGGTTGTGCTTTCTCATACACTAACCTCTTTGCTTTTGACAGTAAAACCATGGTGTCAATATCAGAAAGCTGAGATGTGCGAACGACAAACTGCGGAACTATATTTTGATGGATGCTATTTTGCGTATCAAATTTAAAGATGATTCTTCGAGGGCAATACTCATCATAGGTCACGTCTTTGATTTGCTTATTAAAAATACCGCTAGTAAATCCACTAATTGCTGTGTTTGCAGAGCTTTCGGTTGCTTAATTCAGCAGAACAAAACCCGCTATCTCATCATATATTTTAACTAAATAAGCTTTTCTGGATGGCTCTTCAAAGTAATTTTAAAATCAAAGCTTTTGTATAGACCATCTTCTAGAATAGCCCAATCAGATGAAATTGATCCACAGTCTCTTGATAAATCATAAACGTAGAAACGGGCGATGTTTTGAATCTGTGGATAATCATCTATTGTTGCTTTGATGATCGAAACCTTTGGTACGAATTTTTTGACAAGTAAATGATATAATTACCCCTATAAACTAGACCATGTGTCAAAGGAGAGGATCTGCGTTAGAATCGAGATAAATTATTAACGAAAGGATCCACATATGACGACGAAGATGAAAAGAAAACCCAACACAGCCGCCTACAAATTCAAGGTTGTTTTGGCTGCATTACGGGGAGAGAAGAGCGCGGCAGAATTGTGTCAAGAATTCCGTATTGTGAGCAGCCAGTTGCATAAATGGAAAAAACAACGGGCGAGGGATGACGAGAACCTGACGGTCGATGTGATAAACGAGATACGTGACATTTATGCGAAACGGCCTTTTCAAGGGTATAAGCGCATCACTGACGACCTGAAGGACCGCGGGCATCCGGTAAACCATAAGCGGGTTTATCGCTTGATGAAAATGATGGGTCTACAAGCCGTTTATCACCGGAAAAACTTGAGCAAACGGCATCAAGAAGATGGAGTGTATCCGTATCTTTTGAAGAAGCACCTCCCTGAAAAGGTGCACGATTGTTGGCAAGTGGACATTACATATATCAAAACGGCCAAGAGATTTATCTACCTCACGGCATTGATCGATGTGGTGAGCCGTTGTGTCATGGGCTATAGCGTGAGAGTCCGTTCCTTGATACGGAAAGTTGTTTAGACGCTTTGGAGATGGCGTTAAAAATAGGTTATAAACCCCTTATGATCAACTCGGATCAGGGGTGTCAATTACTTTGGTCTTGACAATGGAGGTAAGTTTAGTCTTTTATTTCCTCAAAAAGATCGCGAGGTTCAAAGCGTTCCCGTTCTAAAAAACGATTGACACTGTCATGGGACACGTTTTGCATGATCTCAGACAAACGTGTGCAACTCGTATCGTTTGGATCGCTCAATAAATAGGCCACGTACATTCCCTCATTGCAACATGCTGTGGATGGCTTCGATTTCAACAACATTCGTGGATCTTTTTGGAAAAATCTTCATATGCATTTTATCAGATTTTTGTCAATGCGTAAGTCCTATTTCAGATGATGCTTTGGTATTTTGTCTCGTAATTATGGGAGGCAGCATAGCAAGTTTCTTTATAAACACAGGAAATACAATAAAGGTTATAAAAAAAGAATGGTCAATTGAAGTGCCTGGAGGTTATGGAGCTCTTATAGTATTACTTTCCTTTTTTATTGTTAAATATTATTTTGGCTATTTAAAGTCGACAGATCCAGAATTATTACTTAAATACTCTATTATTGAAGCTGTAATAAGTGGATTATTTTCTGGCTATTTTATAGGACGGGCACTGCGTTATACATATAAATATTTGAAGGTTGAAAAATAAAAAAGAGGATATTAACCGGTGACAGACCGACCGACAAATTACATTTAGGTCATTATATTAGCTCTTTGTAGAATAGAGTGAAGTTACAGCATGAATTTGAGCAATACGTTATGATCGCTGATGTTCAAGCGCTTACTGATAACTTTGAAGATCCAAGAAAAATCACTGAAAATGTTTTCGAGGTAGCAAAGGATTACTTGAGCGTTGGTATTGATCCAGAAATTGCAACAATTTTAATTCAATCGCAGATACCTGAAATTGCCGAGTTGACTGTTTACTATTTAAATCTTGTCACATTAGGAAGACTTGAAAGAAATCCTACAGTTAAAAGCGAGATTCAACAAAAGGGTTATGATGATTCAATCCCTGCTGGTTTTTTCTGTTATCTGGTAAGTCAAGCTGCAGATATCACAATATTTCAAGCTGAAGTTGTCCCTGTTGGAGATGATCAAGTTCCTATGATCGAACAAACCAATGAAATAATTCGCAAAAATATTCTGAATGATGTCCTGCAAGAGTTTTTGCTGCCTATCAGAGAAAAACGTCAAACATATACAAAAGATCAAATAATTCATGTGCTTGAGCAAGGTACATTACAAGCTCGCAATACAGCTGCGTTAACAATGGAGTAAGTGCGCAAAGCTATTGGTGTTAAATATTTTTAAAGGACAAAGACATGAAGTATAACATCACACAAACAACTCTTACTCCGGAATTAAAGGCGTCGATCTACCAAGCTTTTGCAAAACATGCAATTGATTCTGTGGGGTTTGATGGTTTAGCGGAGGAGCCAGTAGCATTCGAGATTATGAAAAACGACGTATCTCTTGGAGTTGTTGTTTGCCAATTATTTTGGGGCAATTTGCATATCAAATATTTACTCACAAATAAAGAGCATCGTGGTTGTGGTATAGTGAGAGCTTTAATGGAGCATGCATTTACTTTTGGTAAAGAGAATGGATGTCATTTTGCATTTGTGGAAAACTATGAGTTTCCAAGCCTCCAGAATTTTATCAGAAACTTGGATTTGAAATCGAACTCAAGAGAGATGGTTATGCAGCAGACACTTCATTTTGCTATTTAAAGAAAGTGTTACGATAAAGATTGAAACAATTGCACCAGACTTGGCTGAAGAACTCTGCCGCAAAATTACAGCTGATTTGCCCGAGTATTTTGGTTTACCTGAGGTGAACGAGTATTGCGCTATTGGAGTTCGCTCTCTGCTCAATCTGGCTGCATGCATAGGTATTT
>JAQCCA010000131.1 GCA_027621155.1 Pseudomonadota bacterium
CGTGCACTAATGCAAAGAGCAGGAGGAGCTATTCAGGCATTAAAACCTTGCTTTATGATGAGTCCAATGTCTGTGGCACAATATTTAGCAGCAGGTCAGTTTCATTTTGACATTGTCATTATGGATGAAGCATCGCAAATTCGCCCTGAGGATGCCTTAGGGGCTATTGCAAGAGGCAAAAGCATTGTTGTAGTTGGAGATCCTAAACAGTTGCCACCAACTGACTTTTTCAAAAAAGCAACTAGTGAAGCTAATGACAATGAGGAAGAGCACAGTGCTTTAGAAACGAGTAAAAGTATTCTTGATAGTTTTATGCCGGTATTTAACACAAGGTGTTTGAGTTGGCATTACCGCTCTCAACATCAATCATTAATAACATTTTCTAATCAGGAGTTTTATGACTCAAATTTGATTATATTCCCATCTTGTATTAAGTCCTCTAGTGATTTGGGTGTTCATCGACATTATATTAAACAAGCCGAATTTATAAAGAGTATCAATGCCAAGGAAGCACAGGTGGTTGCTCAATATATTGCAGATACTTTAGCTATAAATCCTATGGCGTCAATTGGCGTTGTTGCAATGAATCAGGCGCAAAGCAGTGAAATTGAGCGTTATTTAGAGGAGTTGTTGTATCAGGATAAAATATTGCAACAAGCATACCAAGCAAATCAACAATCCAGTGAACCCTTGTTTATTAAAAACTTAGAGAATGTACAAGGAGATGAAAGGGATACTATTATAATTTCCATGACTTATGGCTGCGACCCAGTTACACAAAAAGTAGCGCAACGCTTTGGTCCAATTAACTATAGTGATGGTTGGCGCCGATTAAACGTTTTATTGACCAGAGCAAAAAGAAAAATGGAGATTTTTACTTCAATGCACTCAAGTGATATTCTTTGCTCAGAAAGTGCTGTACAACGTGGAAAAAAAGCCCTTAAGGCATTTTTGCATTTTTGTGAGTCTGGACATAGCCATATGCCAATAAAAACAGGAAAGTCACCACAAAGCGACTTTGAGATTGCTGTTATTGATATGTTGCAAAGCCATGGTTATCAATGTGAAGCGCAACTAGGGGTTGCTGGTTATTATTTAGATATTGCAGTTATTGACCCCAATAATCCGGGACAGTACTTGCTGGCGATTGAGTGTGATGGTGCAAGCTACCACAGTGCTAAATCTGCCAGAGATAGGGATCATTTGCGCCAAAGCATACTGGAAAATCTAGGGTGGAAGATAATAAGAATCTGGTCAAGTGATTGGTTTAAAAATCCACACGCGCAAATTCAACCAATATTAAATGCCTTAGAAAAAGCATCTAATAGAGAGTTTGCATAAGCGTGAAGTGTTGTTTAGAAAACATTTATGAGTTAGTGCTATTATTACAAATCCTTAATATGACGAAGCACATTGCTATACTCTAAAATCAGTCGGTCTTGAGTGATTAAGTTTATTCCTTCGACAGCGGATTGAGCGATTAAAGCACGATCAAATGGGTCCTTGTGGATATCGAGTGTTAACGTGCGTAACCAGTTGGCATGATCAGCTAGAAAGGGTAAAGATTGTAATCCGGATTCTTCAAGATGATTGGTAAAATCAGGAGCAACTTTGAGTTTGCCAATAGATTCTTTAATGGTGATTTCAAAGATGCTCATTGCACTGAAAAAGATATCATTATCAGTGTTTTCAATGATTTTAGTCAATTTGGCTGAGAGTTTTTGAGGCTCATATAATAGCCAAATTAAATAATGGGTATCGAGTAAATACATTTATTCACCGTAAAAGAGTTGGTCAATAGCATTATTGGGCGCGTCAAAATCTTCAGCCATGTAATATGCTGTGTTAGAGAGCTTTCCAATAACGCGTTTTTTCTTTTCCACAGGGATAATTTTAGCGACTAATTTTTTGTCGCGTGTAATTAAAATCTCTTCACCAGAGGTCGATACTAAATTAATCAGCTTGGGGAAGTTTTGTTTGGCATCGCCAATACCATAAATATGATGCATAAGACCTCGCTAAATTAAGTGATTCATTTGATCTTTTGCTAATATAGTTGAATATTCCCTTATTGTCCAAGTATTTGTTATTTAATGCCTAAAATGCCTAATACCAGTAAACACCATAGCAATGCCATGTTCGTTGGCAGCATCAATCACTTCTTGATCGCGCATGGAGCCACCTGGTTGGATAATGGCGCTCACCCCTGATTTGGCAGCAGCATCTACGCCATCGCGAAATGGGAAAAAGGCATCTGATGCCATCACTGAGCTTTGGATGCTCAAGTTGGCGTCATGTGCTTTTTCAATCGCGATTTTTGAGCTAAATACGCGACTCATTTGTCCAGCACCTATGCCAACAGTCATATTGTTTTTGGCATAAACAATTGCGTTTGATTTGACAAATTTAACCACTTTCCAAGCAAATAACAAATCTTGTAGCTCTGTATCGGTGGGCGCTTTATGAGTGACAATCTTTAATTCATTTTGATCTAGCTGATAAATGTCTTTATCTTGGACTAACAGTCCACCTTCAATTTTCTTCAATTCAAGCTCAGCAAAATTTGGTTTTTGATCATAACCACAAGCCAATACACGCACATTGGGCTTAGCCGCGAGTGCTTTAAGTGCCAAATCATCCATTTCAGGGGCAATAATTACCTCAACAAACTGTTGATTAATAATTGTTTGCGCAGTTGTCGCATCAAGCTTTTGATTAAAGGCAATAATGCCACCAAAGGCTGAGGTTGGATCAGTTTGAAAGGCTTTTTGATAGGCTTTGGTTAATGAGCTTGCCACCGCAACGCCACAAGGATTAGCATGTTTAACAATAACGCAAGCAGGTAAGTCAAAGCTTTTAACACACTGTAAAGCCGCATCAGTATCGGCAATATTGTTATAAGATAATGCTTTGCCTTGTAATTGTGTTGCTTGTGCTACTGAGGCATTAGGGTAATCAGGTTCAATATATAAGGCAGCTTGCTGGTGTGGGTTTTCACCATAGCGCATTACTTCGGCTTTGTTAAACTGCAGATTGATTTTATTGGGGAAGTTCTGTGCTTTCGCACCAGTTGCTGGATTTAATGTGCCTAGATGATTAGCAATCATGCCATCGTATTGGGCGGTATGTTCAAAGACCTTACATGCCAAGCTAAAGCGTGTTGCAAAATCTAAAGCGCCATGATTGTCATTTAGTTTTTGTGTAATGTCGTTATAGTCATTAGGATCACAAATAACGGTAACATCTTGGTGATTCTTTGCTGCTGAGCGCAACATTGTCGGACCGCCAATATCAATGTTCTCAATCGTTTCGCTGAAACTGACATTAGGTTTTTCAATCGTTTGTTTAAATGGGTATAAATTCACAACAACCAAATCAATATTCGGGATATCATGTTGCTGCATAACCGCTTGATCGATATCGCGTCTGCCAAGAAGTCCACCATGGATTTTAGGGTGAAGAGTTTTGACACGTCCATCCATCATCTCAGGGAAGCCCGTGTAATCTGATACTTCAATTACGGGGATATTAGCTTCTACTAATAACTTGGCAGTGCCGCCGGTTGATAATATTTCAATATTGAGTTTTTGCAGTTGCTTGGCAAAGTCAACAATCCCTGTTTTGTCAGAAACACTAAGCAAAGCGCGTTTAATTGATCTCACGAGATTTCGCTCCAAAAGAGTACGTTAAAAGCGAGGTGATTGTATACTCATCACAAATCATTTTACAGTGTTTTTTGCGTTGTATACGAGTGCAAAACATTTGCCGATTATTGTGAACGAGTTTCTACTGCGTGTTGAGATCTTGCCATGGACATCACAAGCTGCAAAAGCTTACGCAAAATTACGCGCAACATGTGAAAAAGAAGGCAAGACATTATCGTGCATGGATATGCTTATCGCAGCACATGCAAAAGCTGAAAATGCAGTATTAGTGACAAAAGATAGAGCCTTTTATCATTTGTCAAAGCACCTTGAGCTAGAAGATTGGACAAAATAAAAATAAAAAATAGAAGAAATTAAGCCGTAATTTTCTTGTACTTAATGCGATGAGGATCAACGGAGTCATCGCCTAGGCGTTTTTTCTTATCTTCAATATAGGCCTCATAATTTCCTTCAAACCAGACAACATTACTTTCACCCTCAAAGGCTAAGATGTGTGTTGCCACGCGATCTAAGAACCAGCGATCATGGGAGATGATCATCACTGAACCTGGGAAGGCAAGAATGGCTTCTTCAAGGGCGCGCAATGTCTCGACATCAAGGTCATTCGTCGGTTCATCAAGTAATATGACATTACCGCCTTTGCGTAGTAGCTTTGCTAAATGCACGCGATTGCGCTCACCGCCGGAAAGCTGATGGATAAATTTCTGCTGATCAGAACCTTTAAAGTTAAAGCGTCCAACGTATTGACGTGAGGGGATCGTGTACTTGCCAACAGCGATGACATCAAGACCATCAGAGATCTCTTCCCAGACGGTTTTGTTACCATCTAAGGTATCACGGGATTGGTTGACATAGGCAAGCTCAACCGTTTCACCGAATTCAACATTGCCAGCATCAGGTGTTTCAATGCCTGATATCATTTTAAAGAATGTCGATTTACCCGCGCCATTTGGTCCAATAATACCAACAATGGAACCTGCTGGAACCTCAAAGCCAAGCTGATCAATCAATAAACGATCACCAAAGCCTTTGCTGATACCATCAATGTTAATGACCTTATTGCCTAAACGAGGTCCAGGTGGGATGTATAAGTCTTGTGTGGCATTGCGCTCTTGGAACTCTTGAGAGCTTAGCTCATCAAAGCGCGATAAACGTGCTTTTGATTTGGCTTGACGACCTTTGGCATTTTGACGTACCCACTCAAGCTCTTGCTGCAATGCTTTTCTATGCGCTGTTTGTTTTTTCTCTTCTTGGGCTAGACGTGCTTCTTTTTGCTCTAACCAGCTTGAGTAATTACCTTTAAAAGGAATCCCTTCACCACGATCAAGCTCAAGGATCCATTCAGCAACATTGTCTAAGAAGTAGCGATCATGGGTAATTGCCACCACAGTACCTTTGTACTCTTGTAAGAAGCGCTCAAGCCAAGCGACACTCTCGGCGTCTAAATGGTTTGTTGGTTCATCTAGTAGCAGAATATCAGGAGATGATAATAATAATTTACATAGTGCAACACGACGAACTTCACCGCCTGAAAGCTTTGATACATTAGCGTCCCAAGCCGGTAAACGAAGTGCATCAGCTGCAATCTCAAGCTTGCGATCGATCTCCCAAGCACCAGCGGCATCGATTTTGTTTTGTAGCTCACCTTGTTCGGCAAGTAGCTTGTTCATTTCATCATCGGACATTGGTTCGCAAAATTTCATGCTGATTTCATCAAAGCGTGTCACCAGTGCTTTAAGATCGGCAAGAGCTTCTTCAACATTGCCCTTAACGTCTTTTGTTGGGTCAAGCTGTGGTTCTTGTGGTAAATAACCGATTTTAACTCCCTTGCGAGGCGCTGCTTCACCAACAATTTCAGTATCAAGCCCTGCCATAATACGTAGTAATGTTGATTTACCTGAGCCATTAAGACCCAAGACCCCAATCTTGGCGCCATCAAAAAATGATAGTGAAATATCCTTTAAGATATAGCGATTCGGAGGAACTACCTTACCAACGCGATGCATGGAATAAATATATTGTTCAGACATTTAAGAATCCTTAGTTTGTTTTGTAAGATGTATATAGACATAAACGCAGGCGATTGTATCAAAAAACAGATAGTCTTGGTATAGTGCTTGCAAACTGTTTTGAAATTCAAATGGAATTAAATCAACAACCATGGTGAATAAGGCGCTATTAGCAATAAACTATTTATTGTTTAGGTGCTTATCTACTAATAAATTGTTGAAGTAACCTTGGGTTACTATATAAATATCAATTGGTTTGTATAATATTTGATTAATGAAGGAATGGAAACAACTCAACATGGCACGACTTATTTTATTGGTGGGTGCTTGCAGTGCAGGAAAAACCTCGACTGCAAAAGCACTACAAAACTTAATGGATGAACCGAATATTCATCTGGGAATTGATACGTTTCATCTGGCAATTCCAACGGATAAGCTAGAATTGTCAAAGCCGGATAAAGATTATTTGTATCCAAGACAATATCAGGAAAATGGGCAGACGATGACAGAAATTGTGCATGGTGATATTATCAAGCGCATTAATCTGGCACGTTATGAATCAGTCTGTTGTTTTTTAAATCATGGTATAAGTGTGGTAGCAGATGAGATCTTCTGGCGTTTTGATGATTTTAAGGTGTTTTTAGAGAAGCTTCAAAAATATGAAGTGGTTATGGTTGCTATGCGTGTCTCCGATGAGGTGGGTGAAAGGCGTGCGCAAAAACGCATGGAGCAATCCCAAAATTACCAAGATGATTTCCGACCTATTGGCATGAGTCGCGCCTCAAATCATATGACACATAAATATACGCGTTATGATATAGACATAAATACTGATAATAAAACACCAGATGAATGTGCTCAATCAATTTATCATGAGCTGCAAGCTACGACGCATTTTGCGGCATTTAAGGCGCTTTGTCAGCAGTATCTGTAATGATGAAATACCCAATCAAACATACTAAGTGTAAGAATAGTATTGAAAAATCGTAACTGCCCAGCAGCTTGTTAATTGAACTGTGGGATTTTGCCATTAAAGACACCTGCAA
>JAQCCA010000132.1 GCA_027621155.1 Pseudomonadota bacterium
CCAGTAGATTTGTTTTATACCAAAGACCTGTTTTGGTTTGCGCAAGTTAACGTAAAAATTTGAAAAAATCAAATATGATACGCTTATTTGTATTAACATTTCACTTATTACGATAATCCTTAGCTATACTTGCCAAGGAGTTGATGGAAAGATAAAAAGGAAATTGCTATGCCTCTCATTCAAATATATTTTGGTCGCAAATATCATCCCGTTAGTTATGGCATTCGTTGGGTAACACGTTCACATTTCTCACATGTTGAATTGCAAGTTGACGATGATTGCTATAGCAGTAATGGCTCATTGGGCGTTTATAAGCGCAGCTATGATGACTTGCGCAACTCTCAAGATATGCTAGAAACGTGGTGTACAGAAATCAACGATGCACAAAAGAATAATTTGATTAGTTTTTTAAACAATCAACTTGGTAAGAAGTATGATTATTCATCCGCTTTGGGGCTTGGCTTGTGGCGTCGTGACTGGATCGATGAGCATGATAAGTGGTTCTGCTCCGAGCTTATTGATGCAGCATTTAAAGCAGCAAAGTCACCGTTAACCAACAGTGACTTTGCTTCACATCGCTTAACACCAAATGATTTAAGAACCTCATTGGCAATTAAGCGCGAAAAGCTTGAGAAAAACATTCATAACAAGAGTTGGTGGCAGAAATTAAAGTTTTTTTAAAGCAATATCCGTATGTTACGTATTCTCATAGGGAGGAGTCACTTGCGTCATAAAAAATTATGAAGGAGTAAAAGAAATAACTACCAATAAATAAATTATCAATTATAATGATAATACTTAATTATTAAATGCGATGAGTTTCGCCCAAGAGAGCTAATCGCTCCCTGAACGTAAATCGAAGGGAGTGCTAATAAATTTGACATGCAAGTACCTAAACAATAGTTTCTTGGTAATAGCCCGAATATGACAACTCGCGGTCATTCTTGGACTTGCCCCGAGTATTTGCATAGGTATTTATACTGGCTTCGACTTATGCTCAGCCAGCGATTGAATGTTGATAGATGGAAAAGTTGTTATAACTTAATTGTGTAATTTAAGAAGGATGTAGTTATGAAAAAAGTGATTGTTGTTGGTGCGACGGGTACGATTGGGCAAAGTGTTTGTGATACATTGCAAAACCATGACTATGAGGTTGTGAAAGTATCACGTTCAGGTGATATTGAAGTGGATATTGCCGATCTTAACTCGATCAAAGCCATGTATGACAAGATTGGTTCATTTGATGCCTTGGTATCGACCACCGGTAAAGTAACTTTTAAGTTATTAGCTGAAATGACTGAGGCGGATTTTATGCTTGGGCTTCACAATAAACTGATGGGACAAGTCAATCTCGTGCAAGAGGGGTTAAAATATATTAATGATAATGGCTCATTTACACTAACCACAGGGATTTTAAATCAAGAGCCTATCGCCCTTGGCGCCTCGGCAGCAATGGTCAATGCCGCACTTGAAGGCTATATCAAAGCCGCAAGCTTAGAATTGCGCCAACAAGTGCGCATCAATGCAGTAAGTCCAACGGTTATTACTGAAGCTCTTGCCTCTTATGCACCATTCTTCCCAGGGTTTAAATCGGTATCAGCACATGAGGCGGCACAAGCTTATTTAAGATCCGTTGCGGGCATTGAAACTGGCAAAGTTTTTAAAGTGGGGTTTTAATGGTTTAAACACTTCACGACATCTAAAGCTGCAGCTTTACGCGCCGGAAGTAATCCGCTTAATATCCCTAAGCTGACGACGGAGATAAATGCCAGTAATACCGCAAAGGGTGAGATGAACCAGATAAACTGGATCTCTTGTACGAATTTTGAGGCGATATATAAGATTAATTCATAGCTGCCAACGCCAAGAATAAAGCCGATAATGCCAGCACTTAAACACAGTAAAATGGCTTCAATCAAATAGCTCCAAAAGATTGTACGATCTCCGGCACCAATAGCTTTTAATAAGCCAATTTCATATAGGTTTTCAGAAATTGATGCTAGCATCATATTGGTAATACCAATACCTGCAACCACTAGTGATACGATCGAGATCACGGCAAGCATTAACGTGAAGATATTTAAGAAAGTCTGGATATTGTGCAATAGATCAATATCCGGTGATACCATAAAGGTGCCGCTATTGCCATATTTGCTGGTGAAGTAATTTTTAAGCGCATCACTCACGGGAATGACAGCGTTCACATCATCAACACTAAAATAAAACTGTGCTAAAAAGCTCCAATTGACCTTTTGTAAATAGGTGAAAGGCAGAAGAACCTGCATGTTTATATTATTCCAAGCATCACTGCTTGAGCTAGATTTTTTCTTCAGTACACCGATGACAAAACAGGTATAACTGCCGCCATAATCACCGATTTTAATGACATTGCCAATCGCGCTTTGTGTTGGAAAAAGCTCGCGATTAATATCATTACCAATAATGCAGACGTTATCGGCATTTTGAAGATCCAATGCCGAGAAATTTCGTCCTTGCGCTAAGCGTGTATTCACAATAGGTAAGAAATATTCATTAACGCCTTGAATTGAGATTTGATTTTGATGCACCTTGTTACTGTTAAAAATCACACTGTTGGCATAGCTGCTAATCGAAGGCGATAGCATGGTAATCTGTGGGAAAATCCGCTTTATCGGTATAAGGTCATCTTTAACCGAGAGCTGTTCAAAGGACGAATTATTGTGATCTGATGCCGATTGCATCCAGTTCCTGTAGGCATAGAATAATACTGTTTTTGCGCCCAATTTATCATAAGACGCTAGAATTTTATCCTTAGCATATTGTCCAAGCGTCATCATCACAATAATGGAAGCAACACCGATAATTACACCCAAAGCAGTAAGTAAAGTTTGACCTTTCTTGATCATCAAGGTGCGCAAGGCTAAAGCAAAAAGTCGTGTTAAAGCATGTGTGTAGCTGCTGCTTGAGCTTGGCTTTTGTCTATTGGCTTGATTTGTTGCTAAGTCGGTTTTTTCGGAGGAATTTGCTTGGTTGTCCTTTTTAATATCTGCAAGCGCTTTACCATCTTTAATCTCGATGGTGCGCGGCGCAAACTCAGCAATTTCCTTATCGTGTGTTACTAAAATAATCGTTTTGCCGCGCTGATTGAGCTTGGTTAATAGCGCCATAATGTTCTGGGTATTGTGACTGTCCAAATTACCTGTTGGTTCATCAGCAAGGATAATGTCGGCATCACGCATCAATGCTCTGGCAATTGCGACACGTTGCTGCTCACCGCCTGATAGCTCTTTAGGATAATGATCTAAACGGTGGGCAATACCGACTTCTTTGGCAATGTCATGCGCTTTTTGTTTTAATGCTTTGCGATCATGTTGAATATTGATTGGATAATTCATTGGTAGCAATATGTTATCCAGCACACTTAGCTTGGGTAACAGATGAAATTGCTGAAATACAAAGCCAATATGTTTAGCACGTATCTGTGCTAGCTGACGACTATCAGCATGCGCAAGTGACTCGCTATTGATTTTGATATTGCCTGATTCAAGTGTCAGCATTGCACCTAATAAATGGAGTAGCGTTGATTTGCCTGATCCTGACGCCCCGACAATGGCAACAAACTCACCTTGTGTGATGTTTAGATTAATATCATGTAGCACAGGTGTTGATTTCATTGCGCCATGGTAGCTAAAGCTAAGATTGTTTACCTCATACGCCAAACTCATATGGCTATACTCCGCTGAAGTAATCGATTGGCTCAACTTGATCACCGATAGCTAAGCCTTTGGTGATTTCAACATCTTGGGTGGTTTGTATGCCTAAGCTGACTTCTTGCATTTTGCCGTTGCTCAATTTGACATAATTATGCCCATCTTGAATGCGAATATATTGTTTAGGAAGGGCGATGACATCTTGTTTTTCATCAATGTAAATATCACAAACAACATTCATTCCTGGTAAAAGATCAGCATTCTTTGTTGTAATAAGCACCCTTATCGGGTAGGTGGTCTGTTGTGTCGAATTAAATGATGTCCCCGAATTATTTGGTGAGGGCGCGAGAGCAACGCTAGTGATAACACCATCAAAGCTAGTATTGTTGTTAGCTGAGGCTTTGATCATGACTTTTAAGCCTTTTTTCATTTGCAGTATGTTTGATTCGGCAATGTCTGCGGTGACATAAAGTTTTGATAAATCATCGACTTTGAGAATAAAGTCACTATTCTGAGTGCTACCTGAATCTTGGGTAACATACTCACCTTCAGATTTTTTGATATAGACCACTGTTCCAGCATAGGGTGCTCTAATCGGGTAGACTTTCTCTGGCGATTGCAGTGAGCTGACGATACTTACAATAGGATCGCCTTGAACGACATGCTGCCCAAGGTTGACATAGATTTTTTGGATATAACCAGCATAAGGAGCTGCGACCACGGTTTCTTTATTGGCACTAATCACTCCTGAGGCTGATATTTTATTAACGAGTGTTTTTTTGCTTACTGTATAGGGTGTATCTGCTGTCGCTAATGGCTGACTGGTTTTAACAGCGAAGTAATAATAAAGCCCATAGCCAATCGCAATTAGGATAATAATGGTGATTAGCCATTTAATGATTCTTGAAAACATAACGCTCAATGTCTCCTTTGTAGAAATGATATTGATAGGTATCTTTTAATAATCTTGCATAAAGATTTAGCATTGTTTGCTCGGCTGTTTGTAAGCTACTTAATGCATTGATTAAATCAAGATAAGACTGACTTCCTGCTTGAAAATTACGCTTCACCGATGTGTAACTTTCTTTGGCGTATTTCTGCAGTTCAATCGCTGTTGGTAGCGTGTCATATTGGTTTTTGAAATCATTAAGCAAATCCGCGAGCGTTTTTTGCACATCGAGTATGTTGCCTTGATTGTCATATTGATTTTTAAGCTTTGTTTCTTCGGCAATGACGATATTGCGATCCAACGTGCCGCCATCAAACAGGTTGAAACTCAATGTTAAGGTCGCATTCCAGCTAAATTCTTTGCGTGCACTAATGCCACCAAAAAAGCCATTTTGCGCATAAGGATTTTGATAACCGCCATTGATGGAGAACGAGGCGTTTGGCCAATAATTACGTTTTGCCTGGTTGATACTCCAATCATCTTTTTGTTGCTGCAATTGCTATAACTGATATTGATAGAGATATTGCTCAGAGAAGTGTGTTAATGCTTTAGGGATATCTTTTAGATCTTGTAATGCCAATATATTAAAGCTGAAATCCTGAGGGCTAAAAGCACTAACCCCCATGCTCTTTAGTAATTTCTGCTTGGCAACTTTAAGGCTTTGTTTTTGTTGCTTTAACGTAATTTCGGTACTTAAGAGCTGCGTTTTTAAGTTTAGCTCATCCGAGCGTGATTTAAGCCCTTGTTTATATAAGGTGTTGGCACTTAAATACTGCGTTTGATATTGCTGATAAAGTGTTTCTTGCAATTTAAGGTTGTGTACACTAAGCGAGTATTGGATAAAATTTTTAGCCACTTCTTGGATTAGCTGATCCTTAGCATAGCGATAGTTAAGTTGATCAATTGCGGTTTGGATCTTGGCTTGGTAATAGTTGGTGATCTTAATACCGTTTTGACTAAAATCTTCTGATAACTGCAAGCCAAAGGTATTGCCAGTATTAAATCCTGTGCCATTGACTACGTTGTATGTCGTATCACTTGCTGCAAGCTCAAACTTTGACAAAACCCAAAAGAAGCCGTCATGCTTAACATGCATAGGCTAAGATATTTTAGATATTGGTTCATGGGAGTTTTTAGCAGTCAGCAGGCTTAGGAATGATGAGCGTTTGTCCTGCTGCTAAGCGATTAGGATCTGTTATTTTATTGGCTTTAGAAAGACAGGTCATACTGATATTATTCTTGCGTGCAATACTATATAAGCTATCGCCAATCTCGACTTTATAAGTGACGGGCTTATCATTATCTACAACGTTAGCAACTGCTGATATTTCTTGAGCTTTTGTTTCAGGTGCGCCGACTGCTTCAACGACTTTGGCTGTGTCATTTTCGGTCAATGCCTTGTTGGCTGGTACTGTATCGTTGGCGTTTGCAGCTACAGCGGCTTTATCTTTAATAACAGGTCCTGCCGATGTTGATGCGATGACAACGGGTTCTTTGTTTTGACTAGCAAATTGCGCACAACCGGCTAACAGTAATACACTCGCAGCAACAATATAAAGTTTTTTTTTGCATAACTCGCTCCTTCTTTTGATGGTACCTCATCAGTGTAGCTATAAAGGCTAAGTGCTGCAAAAGATTTACGGCTGAATTGTGGAGTACAGATGTATACTGTTTGTGAACCATTATAAGGATGGGGGATAATAGAATGAGTCAGATTGCTATCTTAAGCAAATGATATAAATCAACTTTTGATAATAGCTTGTTACTCAATATGCGTTGTGCGTATGGTGGTATGTTATTCCATATCGCCTAATGAGTGCTCACCTTTAATGCGCACAAAGATCTCTTCACGATGTACTGACACCTCTTTGGGTGCGTTTATGCCTAGACGAACTTGATTTCCTTTGACGCCCAAAACAGTGACTGTTACTTCGTCCCCAATCATGACAGTCTCGCCAATTTTTCTTGTTAAAATTAACATGTTAAAGTTACTCCTTATTATATAGCTTCATCTTCCAAAGCTGATTAAA
>JAQCCA010000133.1 GCA_027621155.1 Pseudomonadota bacterium
CTTTTAAGAAGCTGACATATCATTTTTTATTACACAATACGCCATTTTGCCATAGTCCATTGCTTGCAAATCTGCTAATCTGAGTGACGTAAAATCGATAACAAATTGGAGTTAATCATTCATGAGTCGTTATGATAACATCAACATGGATAATTTATGGAATGAAGAACAAGATCATTTCAGTAATGAACAATATTATTCGCTGTTGATAGAACAATATAAAATCTACGTTGAGATGGCAGATCGTGCAAGCTTCCGCCGCGTGTCAATCAATCTATTTTTTCTTATTGCCAATATCGCCATCGTTGGCATTATGGCGCTTGGCATTAGTCGATCTAGCACTGAGTTATCACTTGGCTTATTGGTATTGCCTTTATTAGGATTATTAGCCATTTGCTATTGTTGGTGGCGTGTTGTACGTTTTTATCGCCATACGGTTAATATCAAAGAACAAGTCATTGGCGCGCTTGAGAAACGTTTACCTTCTAGCCCCATTTTTTCCGCTGAGCGTGTTACTGCACTGCAAAAAGGTTCCTTCACACCGCTTAAGCGTATTGAAACCTATATGCCCTTTGTATTCTCCTTACTATATATCGGCATCTATATCTATCTTGTGATTGCTTGGGGGAAATAAATAATGACCGCAACTTTAATCAAAGATGAACTCTCTCAACTAAAGTCTCGTTACCAGTCTTTTGTTAATCAAGGTTTAAAGCTTGATATGACACGTGGCAAGCCGTGTGTTGAGCAGCTTAATCTATCCGATGAATTACTCAACAACTTAAATCATCAAGATGTTGTTGTTGCACCTGATTATCGTAATTACAGCCCACCTGATTTACTTACAGGACTTCCCGCAATCAAGACACTTTTTGCTGATGTGCTTGGCATTACGAGCGATCAAATCATTGTTGGCGGCAATTCATCACTTAATTTGATGTATGACACAATTATTAAAGCGCTAATTCACAAACTACCAAATCAAGCAAAAAGCTGGTCTGAACAAGGGAAAATCAAATTTCTGTGTCCGACACCAGGTTATGATCGTCACTTTGCTATTTGTGAGTCTTTCGGTATTGAAATGATTAACATCCCTTTAACTGGCAATGGTCCGGATATGGATCAAGTGGAAAAACTCGTTGCTAATGACAGCAGTATCAAAGGCATGTGGTGCGTGCCTAAGTACAGCAACCCAACAGGTGAAAGCTACAGTAACGATACGATCAAACGTCTTGCTGCGATGAAAACAGCTGCAAATGACTTTAGGATTTTCTGGGATAACGCCTATGCCGTGCATCACCTAGACATGCAAGATCAAGTGGAAATTCTTGATATTCTTAGCGAGTGTACCAAAGTTGGGAATACCGATCGTGTATTTATGTTTGCCTCCACCTCAAAAATTACTTATGCTGGTGCCGGCATTGCCATTATTGCCGCTAACAAACGCAACCATGACTGGCTAGTGTCGCAGCTAAAAGCACAAACCATTGGTCATGATAAAATTAATCAGCTACGCCATTTAAAGCTTCTTCCAAATAAAGATGTTTTTATGCAACACATGGCAAAACATTCGGCTATTTTAAAACCTAAGTTTGATATTGTGAACGAAGTCCTTAGTACTGAGCTTGGCACGGATGGTCAATTTGCACAGTGGCACGAGCCTAAAGGTGGCTATTTCATCAGTTTTGATAGCCAATCAGGACTTGCTAAGAAAATTGTCAAAATGGCACAAGATGCGGGGGTTAAATTAACTAATGCAGGTGCTACTTATCCTTATGGCAAGGATCCACAAGATTGCAATATTCGTATTGCCCCTTCTCTACCAACAGTCTCCGAGCTTAAAATCGCGACCGAAGTGTTAGCCGTTGTTACCAAAATTGCAACACTAGAAAATTAACATCACCTTACTCAACCACCTTTGCTAAGGAAGCGCTTATGAAAGGTCTTAGAATACTCGTTGATCACCTTGATCTCTGGGCACCTTATTTTCCAACTGACAATCTACAAACCACTCAAGATTACTTAACAACAAAGCATCATCACAGTGCCTATTTGATTAATTTATCAGACGATACAAGTTATCTTGGTCAAGGTTATTATGCATCCCTACTTGCTGAAGCCAATGGTGATAAAGTCATACCCAGCGTTAGCACATTAAACAATCTTCAGCATCTTGGTGATTTATCATTTAGTCTTCTCAATATCCGACTGAATTCACAAGCTATTGATGTTTTAGAACAGCTTAATCAAGACAACACAGTACACATCAAACTTTATTTTGGGACATCTGCTTACTCAGGGTTTGGCAAACTTGCGCGTAAAATCTTTGACATTTACAATGCCCCTCTCCTACAGATCGGTTTTATTAAAACTGCCGATATTTGGCAAATTCATAGTCTTACAACCATCTCCCTGCAAAGCTTAAATTATGCAGAGGAAACTTTTTTTGCAAATGCGCTGAGTGACTTTAGTACCAAAGTCTGGCGTAAGCCGCGCTCACAGAAGCAATATCGCTATGAAATGGCAATACTCGTTGATCCAGAAGAAGCACTGCCACCAAGTAATAATCAAGCGATTAAAAAATTTATTAAAGCAGGACGCGCACTAGGTGTTGATGTAGATCTCATTACCAAAGAAGATTATGCGCGCCTACCTGAATACGATGGCTTATTTATTCGCACTAACACTCAAATCAACCACTATAGTTATGCATTTGCTAAAAAGGCAGAGGAAAACAATCTTGTTGTCATGGATAGTACCCAAACAATTATGCGCTGTACTAACAAAGTATACTTGCACAATTTGATGGAAAAAAACCATATTACCATGCCTGAATCTTATTTTGTTTTCCGCCGCAATACACCCCGCCAAACAGTGATGAATTAATTGAAAAATTAGGCTTGCCTATTGTGTTAAAAGTACCTGATGGTTCATTTTCAAAGGGTGTTAAAAAAGCCAAGACCAAAGAGGATCTCATTAGCGAACTAAATAATCTTTTATCTCAATCATCAATTATTATTGCGCAAAAATATCATTACACAGATTACGACTGGCGTATTGGTGTTTTGAATAATAAACCACTGTATGCATGCAAATACTACATGCCACCAAACCATTGGCAGATTGTAAATCACGGCAAAAAGAATGTGACTGCAGGGTCTGCTGAAGCATTTGGCATTCATCAAGTACCCAAAGATGTCATTAAAATAGCACTTAAGGCGTGCCGTTTGATTGGTCACGATCTTTATGGTGTTGATATCAAGATGATTGATGATAAACCTGCCATTATTGAAATTAATGACAACCCATCCATTGATCATCCATGGGAGGATGCTTATTTAAGTGATGAGCTTTATAGCAGAATCATGCTTGAGTTTGTTAATCGTATTGAGCATAAGCGAGTTCACTATGACGATTAACATTTGTCTGGCGCAAACCAAAGATGTCCCTGCACTTATTGAGATTGAAAATGCTCTTTTTAATAGCGACAAACTGAGCAAAGCTCAATTTTATTACCATCTTCGTTCATTAAAGAATAAACTTTTTGTTGCTCATGAGCATCATGAAATTACTGGATATATATTATTGTTTATACACCGTCATAGCGCGCGCATCTACTCGCTTGCTGTTTCGCCAAACCATCAAGGCAAAGGCATAGCCCGCGAGCTCATGATGCATACAATAAATCACTTGAACACCAACATTAGAAATGTTTTTCTTGAAGTTAATACCAATAATTTAAAAGCTATTCATCTGTATCAGAAGCTAGGCTTTGGCGTTAGTAAAACCATACATAATTACTATGACAATGGTGATAGCGCTTATAGAATGAAGAAAGCGTTTACTCGAACTTAGGCAGAACCAACTTACCCTTAACAAAAGGTGGGCACCATAAAAACTGTGTTGATAATATCTTTGAGAACTTAAATAAGCCATCGACAATACCATCTTCTTCACCTGTCATACGTAAGAACTGCGCTTCAAAGGGATAAAAGCTCGTGGCAAAACACGAGAACATTAATCCGCCTTCCAGTTGATCATTAATCCATGGCATTGATCGACGCCACATAAATGCTTCAGGCTCAAAACTCTCTTGTGCAGTGCGTTTAACATGGGCAAACGGCTTGTTATCTTCAAACTCACGGTTATCATCCAAGCTTCGCCCAATAATCTCTTCCTTAGCCTGCTGACTTGCTTTATCAAGCCAATCAAAGTCATGCTGCCACTTTTGAATACTCCAAAAACTCGAACCATCCAAATATTTATCATCACTCACAATAATCGCGGTATTAAATTGCTCATCATTTTCAGGATTCTCGGTACCATCTTCAAAACCAGATAAATCATGATCAACCATTTTGCCGTCTTCTACATAGGTTAAATAAGTGCAAGCTCGCGAGATATCCGTGCATTTAAAAGCATCACTTGCAACAGCAATCATTTGACGCGCCTTATGCATTAACATACCTTGATCATTATCTCTCAACCAAAGCACTAAGTCGCAGTGTGTTTTAGGCGCAAGCTTTTGCTGTTTTGTTGTTGGTGTATATGCTTTGAAATCACTTTTTAGCTCCGTTTTGTGCATAAGCGCTTCACCCAAGCCTATCACCGTAGATTGACCATCAATCAGCTGACGTAAGCTTTGCATCACTTCATTTAATTTGCTTTTATTTTCTAACACAAAAAATAAATAAATTGCCGATGAAGGTAAGTTTTCTAAAATACCTTGCTGATATTTTGGGATCTTCAGCATTACTCTTCACTCCACCCTTTTGCTCTTGTCACGGCTTTATGCCAATAGTTAGTATATTGTGTACGTAGTTCATTATTAAGTGAGCTTGTAAACTCTTTTTCAACAGACCATAACGATTTTAACTCATTAACATCCGACCAATAACCAACAGCAAGACCTGCTAAATAAGCAGCGCCTAATGCCGTTGTCTCTAATACTTGTGGGCGAATAACCTTAGCGTTAAGCATATCCGCTTGGAATTGCATTAGGAAATTATTTGCCACAGCACCTCCATCAACACGCATTTCAGTTAATGGAATATTGGTATCTGATATTTGTGAATTGACAATATCGACCACCTGATAGGCAATGCTCTCTAATGCCGCACGCGCAATATGCGCTTTAGAACTGCCACGTGTTAAGCCAAAGATTGAACCGCGTGCTGATTGATCCCAATGCGGCGCACCCAATCCTGCCATTGCAGGTACCAAATAAACACCTCCATTATCGGCAACGGACAATGCAAGCCTTTCACTATCAGCGGCATTTTGCAAAATACCTAACTCATCTCTTAACCACTGAATAACCGCACCACCCATAAAGACACTTCCCTCTAGAGCATAGGTTGTTTTGCCATTAAGCTGCCAAGCAATTGTTGTTAATAAGTTATTGTTTGAAACTGCCGGGATATCTCCTGTGTTCATCATCATAAAACATCCGGTACCATAGGTAGTCTTAAGCATCCCTGGTTCCGTACACATTTGACCAAATAGTGCCGCTTGTTGGTCTCCTGCCACACCGGCTATTGGAATTTTTGTCGCAAAAAGGGTCGTTGCAGTTTGCGAATACACTTCACTTGAGGATTTCACTTCAGGCATCATTTCCTTCGGGATATCAAACAGCATTAATAAATCATCATCCCATTGATTGCTATGGATATTATAAAGCATCGTGCGACTTGCATTACTTGCATCTGTTGCATGTAGACGTAAATTAGTAAACTTAGCCATAAGCCAAGTATCGACCGTACCAAAGCATAATTTACCCTGTCTGGCTTTTTCACGCGCACCATCAACATGATCAAGAATCCACTTGATCTTAGAGCCGCTGAAATAGGCATCAATCACAAGGCCTGTCTTTTCTTGGATCATTTTAGCATGACCTTCAGCTTTTAACTTATTACAAAAATCCGCTGTGCGTCTGTCTTGCCATACAATCGCATTGTAAATCGGTTTGCCCGTGTCACGCTCCCAAACAATCGTTGTTTCACGCTGATTGGTAATGCCAATAGCGGCAATATTCTTACCGTTAATACCCGCTTTAGTGATTGCAGTAGCAGCAACTGCAGCTTGTGTACTCCAAATTTCCTTAGGATCATGCTCAACCCAGCTAGGTTTTGGATAAATTTGTCTGAACTCTTGTTGTGCCATTTCAACCACTTGACCTTTTTGGTTAAAAATAATCGCACGTGAACTCGTTGTACCTTGATCAAGTGTTAGAATATATTGCGACATGGATACGTCTCCTTATCATTAGCTCCGCCGATATCATATACGCTATAGCCGCTACGATACAAATATAAACGAGGTATTTTTAAAAAAGTCCTATACCACAAAGCAAAAAGGCTCCCTTAGGAGCCTTTTGAATTTGTATTGTGTTGCGATGTATCATCGTGTTGCAATGTCGAATAATTTGGCGGTGTCCTACTTTCACATGGCGAATGCCACACTATCATCGGCGTTATTCAGTTTCACTTCTGAGTTCGGAATGGAGTCAGGTGGTACCTAAACACTATTACCGCCAAAATATTAAGCTTCAGAAAGCTCTAACAATCTATCATAGAGTAATAACCAAGTCTCTCGGGCAATTAGTACTGGTTAGCTTCAT
>JAQCCA010000134.1 GCA_027621155.1 Pseudomonadota bacterium
TAAGTACAGCACCTTCTTTTGCTTTGTACTGTTTCCCGCCACTTTTTATAATTGCGAACATAGTATTCTCCGAATGCTCAAGCTGACAAAATGCCGCTTAACTTTTTGTTATCATAATTTAAATCGCTTTTTAAAAAGCTCGCAAATTCTATTGTTTTTTGCAGCAAATAGCAATATTCATGACTTAATAAATTCAACAATATTGCCTGAGGGATCTTTTGCATAACAAGATAAAGTGCCATCACGATGTTGTTTCAACTTACCAAAACTCTCTGCTTTTTCAGAATTAAACGCAATATGCGGCGGATGTTGGTGTGGCACAACAAAGGCAAGCTTTATATTTTGAAACTCAATCATTGCCCACGTATCATCCTGATAAATGAGTTTGGCATTAAAGTGCGACAAATACCATGTAAGTGTTTCCTCTAAATCTTTGACCACAATGGCAACATGATCAATTCTATCCATTTCTACTCTACCCCAAAGTGTCAATACAGTTTTTTAAAAATTCTTATTCCGATACATGTCATGCAACCTGCAATGTTTTTTGTGCCTGACTTTTAAAGTCAATAGCACCTTCTTTGTACACATTCATTGGTTTTTTGTATCCCAAACTTTCATGAAATCTACGATGATTATAAAAATCAATATAATCAGCAAGATCAGACCTAAGCTCAGGTAAATTTAAAACTCTAAACTTCAGAACAAACATGGTAAATCCCTTATAACAACTGCTTATTCCACATAATTTGCTAGATGTCACCTGTTTCTTAATGAGGTGACCCTGACCGAATACTTTTGCTGATAGGCTTTCATGCGCTCAATCAATTCATGCTCAATTTGCCCTTTTACTTTAAGATAAGCGATTAAGTCACTTAAATTACCAATGGCATAAACAGGGAATTCATAAGCTTTTTCGACCATTTGAACGGCTGATATTTCCTCGTTAGGTGCCACTTCTTGACGATCTAGCGCAACACAAACTCCTTCAATGGATCCGCCATGATTTTTAATGATCTCAATAGCCTCTTTAATCGCCGTGCCTGCCGTGATCACATCATCGATAATTAATACTTTTTTGTCCTTGATATCCGCACCAACAAGCACGCCACCCTCACCGTGATTTTTCTTTTCTTTACGGTTGTAACAAAAGCCAACATCTTTACCATAACGACTATATAAAATAGAAGTCACAAGTGCCGCCAGAGAAATCCCTTTATAAGCAGGACCAAATAACACATCAAATTGGGTATTAACTTCAATTAATTTGGCTGCATAACACTCTGCTAATTGATGCAAGGTCTTGCCATGATTAAAGAGTCCTGCATTAAAAAAATAGGGGCTAATTCGCCCTGACTTTAATGTAAACTCACCGAACTTAAGTGCCGATGCCTCAATGGCAACATCAAAAAAACTATAGTCATTCATTGTCACTAACCTAATTCAACCTTAATCCTAAAGTATGCCTAATATACTTATCACTCGTTATTTTGCAATGTTTATAGCTAACTCAAAAATCAATTTGCAGATTTACTTACAAAGCTCAAGGGGCGACTAAAAAACAAAATGTATCAAATTTAATACAAACAATTACATTATCGAAACTGCATTCCCTCTAAAAAGATTAGATAATAGCCACATACCAACTTAATACCAACATAAGGACAACAATGATTTATTACATGATGCACTGGCTAGATCAACAGCAAATTCAACAACAGCTGAATCAAGCAAACCAAAACCACACAAAAGACAAGCATAAATAAAAGTCTGTAACCCAACACCAAGAGGTAGCACTATGATTTACTACAGTTTCTACTGGATTGCCAATAACAAAGCAGATGATAACAAATCAATTAATACAAAGCACAAGTAACTTAATCACCACACTAGAACTTAGCAAAATCTAGGCTTACACCCAAGTCATCTGCAACAATACGCCCATGGTCATATTTCAAAATACCATTAATAAATGTTTTATTAATGGTTGATGAAAAAGTTAAGCCACTAAATGGTGACCAACCACATTTGGATTTTGCCGCAACATCACTCATGTGCTGCTGTGCATTAAGATCCACTAATACCAAATCAGCCCAATACCCCTCACGGATAAAGCCACGCTCTTCTACCTGATAGATTATCGCTGGCGCATGTGATGTTTTCTGAACGACTTTCTCCAACGAAAAAATACCTTGATGATAATGCTCAAGTAATGACAACAACGCATGCTGAACTAGTGGCAAACCCGATGGTGCCTTAAAATAACTTTGATGCTTTTCAGCCCATGTGTGTGGCGCATGATCAGTTGCGATGACATCTAATATATTGTCATTAACTGCTTCAAGCAATGCCAAACGATCTTCTTCTTCTTTGATTGCCGGATTACATTTGATTAAAGCACCTCGTGTGTGATAATCCTTACGTGAGAAGAATAAATGATGTGCGCAAACTTCAGCAGTAATGCGTTTATCAGCAAGCGGGATACTTTCATTCTTAGCAAACAATTGCAACTCATCCTTGGTGGTAATATGCAGCACATTAAGCTTAGTATTAAACTTTTTAGCCAGACTAACTGCCAAGGTAGATGATTTAATACAAGCCTCTCTGCTTCTAATCAAAGGATGTAAGTCAAACGGCACATCCTCACCATATTGCGCACGATATATCTCTTCATTTTGCGCAATCATCGGTGTGTCTTCACAATGTGTGGCAATAAGAATTGGCGAATTAGCAAAGAAGCTTTCCAAGATTTTAACATTATCAACCAACATGTTACCAGTTGATGCCCCCATAAAGATCTTAACGCCACAGGCGTCACCCGGACTTAAACGTTTAAGCTCATCGACATTATCATTCGTTGCCCCTAAGTAAAAAGCGTAATTAGCATGTGATTTGGTTGCTGCCAATCCTTTTTTTGCATGAAGTCGCTCAATCGTCACCGTCGCCGGATTGCAATTTGGCATCTCCATATATGAGGTAATACCGCCAGCAACTGCCGCTTTTGACTCGCTCTCAATATCTGCTTTGTATGTCAACCCAGGCTCACGAAAATGCACCTGATCGTCGATCATGCCGGGTAACAAATGTAATCCTTCAGCATCAATGATTTTCACATCAGAGGTCGCTGAAATATCTTGGGCAATCTTGGCAATTCTACCGTTTTTCACTAATACATCAGCGACAAAAATTTTACCCTCATTAACAATCGTTGGTGACTTGATTAAATAATTTGACATCGCTTCATCATCCTTTTAGCTCACTTTGCAATGTCATCATTCTATATCAGCATACTCCACTTTTATAGTAATGAATCAAGAATAAGTTGCGTTTTACTTCCCCCCTCACCCGTTCACCCTAAGCTGAACGAGCAATCCCACAAGCGGAGAGGTGCTAGATGATGCAACTTATTTTATACACCGTATACTGCTCACAAACCATTTTACAATATTTCTGCCGTTGAATTTCTTGCACTTTTGAGTGATTGCATTTTGCCAATAGTCCTAGCTATTACCTGCAATACAATCACTCAAAATCATCAAAAACTTCTTTGACATCGAACACCGCAAAATGATTTACGAGCGGTATATGACAAAGCATGCACTCAAAGATTCAATTGTTTTAAGCCATTCTTTCCCCTAAAATATTGCTTTATTCACAATAGGTAGTAAGAGCACAGCATGCTAACATCCGCTGACATTCAAACAGTTGATCACTTTCTAGCGTATCTAAAACGCTTAGATACGACACCAATGTTTATCTATCAAGATCAAGTATTTAGTTATGCTGATATGTATGACCACACTTTTAGCATTGCCCATTGGTTAAAAGAAAACGGCACAACTAAAGTCATGTTTGCAATACATAACTCACCGCTTTCTGTTGGGCTTTTTTTCGCAAGCTGGCATCAAAGAATCAATTGCATACCAGTTAACCCACGTTTTATTGCCAATGAATTACTTGAACTTGTTAAAAGAGCCAAGCCGAATCTGTTAATGATTGAACCAAAGCAGTACTCTGACGCACTTAATCATTATTGCCAAATTCAGCAGATTGAACTTGTTATTATTGATAATGCTTTAGATTATTTAAAGTGCTTAAAGAAAGTTTCCGGCACTAAGATCAGCGATTTATCTCAAGTCCAAAGCGAAGGCATTACCTATCATATAAGCTCTGGCACGGGTGGGCATTATAACTTTCATGGACATTACACACATCAAATTCTAGCTTATGCCTATGCACGTCAATTTGATTATGGTCTTAACAGAGGCGATAGATCTCTTGTGCATCTTTCATTTAACCATGCCTACGCCTTTTCATACCAGCTATTACCAAACATAGCTCTGGGCAATTGTATGGTACTAGCGCCCAGCTTTGACGCAACGACCTCACTCAAATTGATTGATCAATATCAGATTACGGCATTGGCACTCTTACCAACAATGTATTATCAGTTAGCACTTGAAGCCCAGAAAACGCCAATAAACCATAAGCTTAGACATTTAAGCGTTGCCGGTGATCAGCCCAGTGAATCTTTAATACATTTAATCAAGGAAACCTTTAACACATCACTGCTTAACGGTCTTGGGATGACCGAAGTCTATGGCTACGCGCAAAATCTCACAGCGTCTAGCACTTACAATAAAATTAAAATCTTTGATGATATTAAGATAAAAATTGAAGAGATTGAACACGATCACCTTAAGCGTATTAACAATGATCATGATCATGAGCATGAGCATGAGAACATTGGCGAACTATATATTAAAGCACCAATGCAACCGATCTCTCACCAAGGACAATGGTTAGCCACAGGCGATTATGGCTATATTGATGATACGCATCATTTATACTTTCTTGGGCGCATTAAAGATATCATTGTCAAGGGCGGCTCTAAAATTGCCCCCTTGGAGCTTGAGCATTATCTTTATCAAATGCCTGAAATTGAGCAAGTTACAGTTATTGGCAAGAAAGATGATATTTGGGGTGAGCTTATCTGTGCCTGCATTGCCACCAAAGATAATCAGTTACTCACTTTAGAGACCGTTAACATATTTCTCACGCCCTTTATTGCCGCGTATAAACATATTGATCAGCTTTATTTATACCCGCAACTACCACTTAATATCACCGGTAAAATTGACCGCTTTCGCTTAAAAACAGAGATCAACAATGCCTAACAATCACCTATCTTCATTTGCCTATCTTGAAAACACTTTAGATCGTAATGACAAGAGTTTTTATTTTAGCAAGCCACATAGTGAAGTCCTATGCACTGATCCCAAAATGCTAAAATCTGCATTTGCGAGATTAGCAGACTTACAACAACAAGGCTTATATCTTGTTGGTTTTATTAGCTATGAAGCAGCTTATTATCTAAACCCTGATTTTGCTTCCATGCAAACAAATCTCACAGATGACATTACGCCACTTTTACATTTCGTTGCCTTTGAGCAATATTCACTGGATCTATTTCAAACTGAGATAACCACTACTGACAGCCCTGCAATAGACCTTATTTATGATCCACTCTCTCAATCGCAATATGTCAAAGACTTCAAGCGCGTACAACAAGCATTAACCGATGGTGAAAGCTATCAGATCAACTATACCAAGCGCATTAAGCTGCGATCAAACTTAGCTCCTTATGAGCTTTACACACAACTAAAAGCGCAACAACCGGTGAGCTACAGTGCTTTTCTACCATTTCAGGCAATGACTGTTTTATCTTTTTCACCTGAGTTATTTTTTAAAAAGCAAGGTGACACTATTACAGTAAACCCTATGAAAGGCACCAGCAAACGTTTTGATGATCCCAATGACGATTTGCAATTGATCTTAAGTTAAAAAACAGACCCAAAAAACAAAGCGGAGAATTTAATTATTGTTGATCTGTTGCGTAATGATCTTGCTCGCATTTGTCATACAGGATCAATTGAAGTCACCAAGCCCTTTGCGATTGAAGCCTATAAAAGCGTTTATCAAATGACTTCGACGATTTCCGGCAAAGTGGATAGTAACATTCCTTTTGCCGATATTATTGAGCATTTATTTCCCTGCGGCTCGATTACTGGCGCACCCAAGAAACGCACGATGGAAATCATCCAGCAACTTGAACCCCCGCGAGGTTTATACACAGGTTGTATCGGCTATATTATGCCAAACAATGATATGTGCTTTAGTGTTGCTATTCGTACCTTGGCGCAACAAAATAATGAGCTATGGCATTGCGGTGTCGGTGGCGGTTTTACCATTCAGTCTACACAAGATGATGAGTGGCAAGAAATGACCACTAAAATCCAATTTATCAAACGCTTGTATCAACCTCAGTTTCAGCTGATTGAAAGCATGCTTTATGATAAAAATGGGATTACATCGTGTGATTTACACCTTGAGCGTTTATTAAATTCAGCATGCATTTTTCACTTTACTTTGGATATAGCAAAGTTAAGAAATACATTATTGCAATATTGTGAAACGCTCATCACGGCAAATGGTG
>JAQCCA010000135.1 GCA_027621155.1 Pseudomonadota bacterium
GTAACAATTGCTACTTACTCTCCCTTTTATAATTTATTTGCTTTTAATCGCAAGATGATATGGAAATTGAACATGCAGCAAGATGGTATAGATATAAAGGTGGATAATCTCTATTCCCCAATTACAGCTGTTTTATTAGCATCAAGCTCAACGGTTATGTACTTAAACAATAATTTCACAACCCAACAATGCTTAAGGATCAATAGCATGAAACAATTTAGACAATACAGAAAACTCTTAGCTGCTGCATTATTTGCCATGACGTGCCAGAGTGCTTTAGCACAAGCACCTGAGATAAAACCTTCAACGGTTGATTCATTGAAGCTGTATAGTGAAGTCACTTCACTGACGATGGCGTTTAATGCCAAATACGGAAAACCGTTTAGCTTGCCGACCAATGCTAAAGCCGCGATAGATCAAATAGCTAACAATTCTGACACTAAGCGCTATATGGGCACTAAAGACTATAATGATTTTGCCAAAGACTCGCAATTTGCCAAGGATGCCAACGCAATGATGAGTGATTTAACCAATCTTATTGCCAACTTTAAAAAGATTGGCTTTATCCATGCAATTGAAGCTGAAGGTAATACACCAGCGATTATGTTTGATATTGATAACACCATTGAGTTAACGTCATTTGATGATGATTATTTCACTAAATCAGGCATTAATGATCCAGCTACTGCCGAGTTTATTGAGCAAAACTGTTTCAAAAATAGCATTGCCTGCTACTTTATCACCGCGAGATCTTGTAATCACAATGAGTCATCCGCTACCAGAATCTGGCTTAAAGAACATCTACATTTATCAGACAAAACGCTTGATCAATATGTCTTTTTATCAGGATCAGTGCCTGCTAATGCCTGTACAAATAACACAAATGAGCGCGTTGCTTATAAGGATGTTTTGCGTCGCGCATTGAGTGACCAGCGTCACGTCTATTGGCTTATGTCAGTGGGCGATCAGATGACCGACTGGTTTGGCAAAGATACGGGTTTAAAGGTTTGGTACCCTAATGCAATGTTTGACAGCTCAATCGTTGAAAACAATCACAATAATGCTAGCGCCAAATTGCATCTGCAAAGTGTAACTGCACCAGATAATCAGTGCTATAACAAATTAAAGAAAGATGTTTTAGTACAAAGCACACTTCAATATTGTGTTGCTTTTAAAAGTGATCATTTTGTTAAAAGTGCTTAATGTAATCACCCTTCGACTGCGCTCAGGGGACGATGTCAGTATGTATTAACTTTAAAACTTGCGACTTAGGCGCTGAGCAATCACAACACTTAATATTAAAACCAACGCGCCTATGCCCCATAAATAACCATTAGGATAGCCGCCATAACCTCCTGAGATATCGGCATAGACCTGTTTGATAAACAGTACACTTAAGACAATCGGAATAATATAAGCAGTTAGTGCTTTAAAAACAACATGCAACATATTGGCATGATGATTAGGGAAAAGCTCGCGCGTGAGCTTATTAATATCATAAAGCCACGCGATCACAAGTGCTTCGGCAACCATCACTACAAGCATCAAATAGCCATTGATAAAATGATCAACCACATCAAGCAAATACAATCCATTACCCATGGTATAAAACAGATTACAAATCAGCAACGCCACGCAAATAATAAATAAAATACTGGCGCGCTTAAGCTTGATCTTACTATCCATCAAAGCTGCCAAAACGGCCTCAAATAAGGATACGATCGAGGTAAATGCCAAAAAGAAAACCGATGCATAAAAGATAAATGAGAAAAACTCCTGTGCTGCGGGCAATAAAGTAAGCGCATGCGGAATAACGACAAATGCCAAACCAATACCACCAGAAACCACATCATGAATACTCTTGCCATCGACGTGTGCGACATGCCCAAGCACTGAAAAGACGATCATACTGCAGATAATTGATGCTAACGTATCTCCAATCACAACAATTGTACATGTGCGCCCAATTTTGACATTCTTGCCCAATAACGCACCATAAGCAAACATAACCCCAGTAGCCAGTGAGATCGAAAAAATTACTTGCGTTGCCGCAGCAAACCAGATTTTGGTTTCTAAAAGGGATGACCATATTGGCACAAATAACGCGTGTAATCCGGTAAGACTTCCCGATAAAGAAACTGAGTTAGCCAGTAAAATAATTAACAATATAAAGGGAATCGGAGTGATCCATTTTGCAACAAATGCCAAGCCACTGGTGCCTCTATATAATGAAATATACGTCAATAGCAAAATAGCAACAACACCTAGCACAATTGCCAATTTAGGCGTGCCAAAGCTATCAATGCCTGCGCTTAATCCTAAGAATTGATTAAAGAAATAAGTCTCACTACCCGTTTGCCACGGCATTTTAAACGAATCAACCGCAAAATTAAGCACCCAAGAAGTAATAACAATGTAGTAGGTTAACACGCCAAAGGCGGCAAGAACCGCAAGCCAACCGATGATTTTAAAACGCTTGGCATGACCGATAAGTGCTAATGATTCAGGTGCGCCTTTTTTTGATACTTTACCTAAGCCCACTTCAAGGATTAATAGCGGCAAGCCAATGCATAATAAACAAATAATATATGCGATAAAAAACGCAGCCCCACCATGCTCATACGCCAAATAAGGAAAGCGCCATAAGTTGCCAAGTCCAGCAGCCGATCCAATCGCTGCCAAAATAAATATCCAAACGGATGTAAAGTCTTTACGTGTTTGCCCCATATTTCCTCCTGTTTTCAACAAAAAACCATACCCATCACAAACCATCTTACAGTATTTCTGTTATTGAATTTCTCGCACTTTTGGATGATCAGCTTTTGCTAATAGTCCTAGCTATTACCTACAAGCTGATCATCCAAAATCATCAAAAACTTCCTCAACATTAAACACCGCAAAATGATTTACGATGGGTATATGCAACCTAGTCCAAAAAGTATCTTATTTGCTACTGAATTTATGTCAACATACGAAATCATTCACATGGGTTTTGATCTGTAATCCCTTATCAATAAATACATTCCATTGTTTACATACTCAGGTTAGCTTTTTAATAATTGCGCCTTATTCGCTTTGAGTATTTTCTTTTTCTTATGATCTAAAGGTGACAAGATCACATAAGCCACAGGCACAATCAATAACGAGAATATCGTACCAAAACAAAGACCGCCAACAATCACCCAGCCAATCATATTATTGGCGACATTTCCAGGTCCCATCGCTAGTGCCAAAGGAATCGATCCCAAAACCATTGCCGAGGTCGTCATCAAAATTGGTCGCAAGCGTGTAATTGCACCTGTTTTAACAGCATCAACTAAAGACACACCCTCTTTGAAGTTTTCATTAGCAAATTGCGTGATCAAAATACCGTGTTTACTAATCAGACCAACAAGTGTAATCAAACCTATATTCGTAAATAAGTTCAAATCCCCTCCTGTCATCAACATCGTGATCAAAGCACCAACGGTGGATAAAGGAACAGTAAGCAAAATAATAAATGGATCGACAAAGCTCTCAAATTGGGCAGCTAACACCAAATAAATAAAAATTAATGCTAAGGCAAACAATCCAAACATCGTGCCACTCGAGGATATGAATGCTGCCATTCGCCCACCAAAATCAATACCAGCGCCATCAAGCTTTGTTTGATTTGCCAGTTTATTAATCTCGTTATAAACTTCACTCATACTATAGCCGCTTGAGATATTCGCACTAATTTGTGCTGTGTTAACTCGGTTATACCTAAAGAGGCTACTTTGTCTAACATCCGGTGTCACCTTGATTAAGTTTGACAATGGCACCATTAGACCTGAATCACTTGGCACATAGATTTTACTTAAGCTACCAAAGCTTGATAAATCTTTAAGATTCATTTGCACTAAGACTTGATAGCTCTTCTCATCGGTTTTAACGTCAGTAATATGTTTACCACTCATCAAAATACTAAATGTATCGGCAATATTTTGCGGATCGACACCAACATTGGCAGCAAGCCCTCTTTGAAACTTAACATTATAAACAACATTATCAAACTTGAGTCCGTTATTAACATTATTAAGCCCTGGGTAATTCATGAGTTTTTTGGTTAGACTATCAGCGGCTTTAACCAAATGATCAATTGGACCAACATTATGTAAATAAATAATCACATCAGAGCCATCCGCATCGGATCCAAAGCTCACGGGGTCTGGGACACTCATACTGACTTTGATGCCCGGGATTTGCTGTGCCTCGGCGAGTAATTTGTCAATAATTGTCTGAGTTGATACTTTACGTTTATCACCCCATGGTTGCATTGTTACAAAGTTATTCGCATTTCCCGAGAATACATATTCGGCATTGTTTAAAATATAAGGGTTATTATCATATACACGCTGACTTAGCATATTCATGTAGTAATCAGTATAATCAAGAGCTGCACTTGGCGGAGAAGTAATTGTCGCCTCAAAATAGCCAATATCCTCTTTGGGAATAAATGACTGAGGTACGACTTTAAACAACATAAAACACAAAACACCCAAAGCAACAAGTAATGCAACCACCCAATATTTTGCCTTTAATACGAAGTTTAATATTTTGGCATAAGCCGCATTTAATTTATCGAAAATATGCTCTAGCCAAACTTCTATTTTGGTTTCTTTTTCACGTGATTTTAAAATATAGGCACACATCATCGGTGATAAGGTCAATGCAACAAAGCCTGAGATTAAAACGGATCCCGCTAAGGTAAAAGCAAACTCTCTAAAAATAGTCGCACTAAAACCTGATAAAAAGCCAATTGGCGCATAGACTGCTGCCAGTGTTAACGTCATCGCAATCACTGAAAATCCAATCTCCGCTGAGCCTTGTACGGCTGCATCAAAAGGTTTCCTGCCCATTTCAATGTGCCTATGAACATTCTCAAGGACAACAATCGCATCATCAACCACCAGACCAATGGCAAGAATAATTGCTAAAAGTGTGACAACATTGATACTAAAACCACACAGTAGCATAACACCAAAGGCACCGATAACGCACACGGGGATAGTTAAAATTGGAATCAAAGCAGCACGAATACTACCCAAAAATACAAACACCACCAACATCACCAAAATAATTGCTTCAAGCAAGGTATCATAACCATCCGCAATGGATTTCTGTAAAAAGGTTGATTGATCATAAACCACCTTAACTTCCATGCCTTTTGGTAGTTGTTTGGCAACACGTTTGAGCTCTTCCTTGGCAAGGTTAGCTACGGTAATTGGATTGGCATTATCTGTGGGTCTTAGCTGCACACTAATGGCATTTTGCCCATTAATTAACATGGGTGAATCGCTTAAACTGGCATTACCCAAATCCACTTTCGCAATGTCTTTTAAATAAACTGGTGCACTACCACTATCTTTAACGACAAGATTTTTAAATTGATCTGCGGTCGTCAAATCAGTATCTGAACTAATGGAGAAATTACGATACTTCCCGCGAACACTGCCCCCTGAGAAGCTAATATTATTACTATTTAAGGTACTTTGCACATCCGAAACGGTAATACCAAGCGCTGCCATTTTTTGTGGATTAAGCCAAATTCGCATCGCGTAATCACTGGCACCATAGACCCAAACAGCTCCCATGCCTGGAATGGATTGAAAGATCGGAACAATATTCTTTTGCACATAGTCACGTATTTGTGCTGATGTTAGATTTTTATCTAACACACCTAAGTTAACCACAGGACGCTCAACGCCCCCTTGAGTCACACTAGGCGCATTAATATCGGCTGGAAGCTTTTGCGAAATAATACTTGAGATATTATCACGCACCTGCCCCATAACATTGGTCATATCAGCATCATCAGCAAAGGTTAGGTTAATCGTACTACTGCCATAAGAGCTTGATGAAGTCATCTTGACCAAGCCATCAATATTATACAGTGCATCTTCAACCGGTACCGTGACATCATTTTTCATTAACGTTGGTGAGGCGCCTGAGTATGAAATCGAGACTTGTGCAATTTTCTGCTGAATTTTAGGGAAATAACGAATCTCAAGATAACTAAAGCCAACGATACCTAAGACGATAATCATCAAACTTAAAACAACCGCAAAAACGGGTCTCTCAATACAAATTTTTGAAAGCTTCATGCGTTACTTACTTCCATTATTACCATTAGTTGCTGCTTGATCGTTAACCCCAAAGCCGCTTTTTGGATCAACATTGATATTTAATTCTTTTTGTAACTTATCAAACCCCGGTGGTGGCAAATCAGAAATACTAATTTTAGCGCCATCGGTAAGCTTAAATCCACCAATCGTCACCACTTTTTGCCCTTCTTGTAAACCTTTTGTTATTTGTGTCCAGCCACTACGCACCATGCCGATATCTATTTGCACGGCTTTGACGGTATTATCAGGGTTAACCACATAGACAAATGAACCTTGCTGATTGGTCTGAATCGCCATGTCAGGTAATGCTAAAATAGCTTGCTTATCCTTTAGGATTTGTGAGACTGAC
>JAQCCA010000136.1 GCA_027621155.1 Pseudomonadota bacterium
AAGACCCTGATCGTTCTTACTTTTACAGGGTGATTGCTATCATCTCTAATATTGGTGAGAAAATTCATTTTGAATATCGTCCGGATAATGGGAAATTAAAAAGAATTTCAAATGATGCTAATGATCTTTTTATAAACATTGCTTATGCAAATAATTCGGTTTCAATTCACTATAAAGATTTACAGGGTGAAGATAGAGAAGTTAAATTAATTAAAAACAATGGCAACCTACAAATTATTAATGCGCTTAACGAAGTCGTAATGGTTGCTTATAAGGGCGATGATGTCAGCTCAGTGATTGGTCCAGATGGTACACAATATAATGCATCGTATGATACCGTTGATAAGGTTACTTTTGAACTATGCGATGGTCGCCCTACAGCAACAGATCCGCATTGTAAATCTTCAGCTGAAACAGTTCTAGTTAACCAAACGCATTCCTTTGTTAATAAGATAAATAAGAGCTTTAATAATAGTCATTTTGCGTCACAAGAGATAACTTATAGTGTATCTAAAGATGGAAATAACTTTCTCGGTAATAATATATCATGCTTTAAAGACACTTTTGATAACTTAAACCCATTGCAAGATTGGATGATACAATGTAGTTTTGATAACCCAGGAAGTTACAAATACCAAACAACTAGCACAGTAACTGCAAGTGTTTTTCAAGGATCAAATAAGCCACTAGAAAGACAAATAACTTCTACTTTTGGCTACAACTCATTGCATTTGCCTATCAATAGTTCATCTTCATTTATTGAAGGTAATGCTACAAAGTATGTTTCTTATAATCAATCATTTTATGACTCACTATCAGACCCATCTAATATTGAAAACGCTACTAGTTTTGAAAATCTTGGTTTTAATTATAATAAGATCAAAAGGACACATAATTATTTATGTCAAATTGACGGTAATTGCCTAACTGACTACATCCCTATTGAATCAACCTTTGATTACTATACAGAAGATGAGGTAAATGGTTCAGGTCAAATTAAGAACGAACAAGATCATTTCGGAAATACTTCTTTATACACATATGCACATAATCCAGAGGAATATAACAATTTCTCATCACTTCCAGCTAGCATAAGACATAATTTAGTCAATAATGCAACTTCGTCTATTGATTACCCTGGTTTGAATTGGTTAAGTACGGAGGTTAAGCTGAATAATAGAAATTATAATATATCAATGCCTATTTTTACAGAAACCTCTCATAGCATTAATGATCGTTTGATTTCTACAGGCCAGGTTGATTACCATGATAACGTTTCTGATTTGGGTTATGGATATCCAAAAAGTAGCAATAGTATCGATAATTTTAATCAACAGAATAATCCTTATTCAGAGCATGAGCTATTGATAGAAAAACAAGACAATGGTAACTATATCCTTTCTAATAAAACTACAAGTCAAGTACAGGATTTTCAAGGGGTGGCACCAGGGCAGATGTTAAGTACTAAAAAAACCTATAACCCCTTCGGAGGGCTTATAAAAATAGAAGATCAAAATACAGGTGATATTACTTTATATGATCATTATGACCCTTTAGGTCGCATTATGCAAATAACTTACCTTCCCGCTGGTAATGAAATGAACAAACAAGTGTATCAGTTTCTGTATGGCATTAAGAAGGACGCTAAAAATTCAGGGTACGTTTTAACTAGTGTGATACAGACGCCGCAAACTGGATACGAGTCAATAAGTAGCTACAATACTGACAGTATTCTTCAAGCAAAAGGTCATAAATCACAAAAAATATACTCGATGGAGGGAAAGGTTATTGCAAGTTATTCGCAGACTAGAGACTCTAAAGCGTTTTTTATTGCGAGTGAAAATTTTTATGATAATGTCAACCGTCTAAATAAGACGACATCCTATTATTATAATGAAGCTGGTGAGTCACACCCTCATGTGACTAAGTATTATTACAATGAAAAAGGTGATATCGCTGCAGTGCAAAGTCCCTTAGGGAGCACTCAAATATCAATCACACAAGAGATTGATGATGCAAAAAACGTGATCAATAGAAGTTTAACCTATGCATTAATGCCAACTGAGGAGGATGCAGGATCAGATTCCCTTTGTTTCGACGCAATTAATTCCACGGCTTCGGATATCAAGTATAAGTCTTGTCGTGTCGCGATGATACATGTTTCCGAGAGCCCATGGGATAAAACAGGTGAGAGCCGATTTGCACACAATAACTCATATGACTATGGGATTCTTATGGATGCAGAGTATAAAGTAGGATACACTCAAAATGATTTTTATGATAATGAAGGAGCTAAATATAAATCCTTAATTATGACTGCTGGGCAGCCTTTGTCTGATGGCAATGCATTATCTTTAAAAAATATATTGTCATTAGCAGATACGGTGAAAACAGATTGCCTGTCAGGTTCATGTTATGCGCAATATTTTCACAAGAAAGACTATAATACTTATGGCTCAATGACTGAATATCAAGACTTAGTATCACAGTTAAAAACAACCTATCAGTATGATAAGGCATTGCCAAATAGAATCGTTTCAAAGACTGTTTATCATCCAGGAGATGCTAACAGCAATATCCCACTCAAAACGGAGTTATATTCATATGATAATTATGGCAATATAATAGAGATAAATTTAACTAAAGGTGACAGTAGTGGCAATAAAACTTTGATTGGGAAAAAAGAGTTTACTGCATTGGGTTTTCAGTTGAGTCAAACATCACTATTAAATAACTCTAACTCTATTAAAATGATTTATAATGATATTGGCCAACTTATCAAAAGTACTGATTTATTGGGTAATGCCTCTGTGATCACTTATGATGATATCTGGAAGGAAAAACCTTCTTTTGTGATCACTCAATCCCCTGATGGCAAGAAACTATCATCTGAACATTATACTTATAACGATACTGGGAAAGTAATACAAATCAAAAAGCTGGGTTCAAGCGGCAAAAGCATCAATAGCGTAGATTTCACTTATGATGAAGCAACATCACTTTTGCTATCAACTACTACCACCTATGAAAATGGTGATACGCGTACAAGTAAAATTAACTATAATGACTACTACGTGCCTACTGAGTCTAGTTATTTAAGAAATGGACAGGAGATTTATACAATAAAATCAACCACGAACAATTTAGGACTTCCAAAAGAGGTTGATTATAGTGGAAATATAAATCACACCAAAAGCTATTTATACAGCACTGACTTGCTCATCAAGGAAACCAATACAAAGAGCCAAGCCTATCAATATACCTATGATGGTTTAAATAAACCGATTGAAATAAAAAACATTGTGTCTGGCACTCCTGTTAGAACGTATAACTATACCTTTAATCGTTTAGGACAAAAGTCCTCAAGAACTTCTATCACTGAGTTAAGCAATAAAACAGATTACCTTTATAGCTATACTGGCTTGGGGCAGCTATTAACATTTAGTTGTGTTTCATCAGCTAAAAATAGCGAATGTCCTCGCAATATGTTTGGTGATGAAGTTAACAAGATAACTTATCGGTATGACACGGATCAAGATTCAAAACTTCCAGAAGTTTTAGGGCGGATCACATCGGTTTTAGAAGAGACCCAAAGCGGTAATATTAATCAAAAGTACAGATATGAAAACAGAGATCCAACTCAAGTCTCATTGATAGATATAGCGAATCTCGGAAAAATAACACTTAAATACGATGGTAATGGTGATGTTATTAATTATACAGCTTTTAGTGAAGACAAAAAGCCATTCACTTATGACATCATTTACAATGCTAACAGAAGAGTTACCAAAATACAGGAAACATTACCTGACTCAAAACAGAAAAGTATTATTGAGTATAAATATGGCTTAGGTAATCAACTTGTTGCAGAAATTTTTACGCCAAACCTAGATAACAAAAAAGAGACAGAAACTCTCTTAATCTACGGATCAGAGCTTGTGATTGGAAAAGATACACGTTTAATGACAAGTGACGGTTCGTTCTATAACAATAAGTATATTGGTAATCTGTCTGATTTATACAATGTTACAGGGAGTGTGAATGATGGCAAAGTGCAAGGAGATTTAGTTTATATGCCATTTGGCCTACAAACTGACATCACTTCAGTGAAAACAACTGAGAATTTATCTATCGATAAACCAAATCGAGGCTATCGAAAAATGTTGACGGATAAAATAACAGGATGGCAATTTCTTGGGGGAGGCTATCGTGCTTATAATCCAGCAATTAGAGTGTTCATGAAAAATGATATTGCATCACCTTTTGGGGCTGGTGGAGTAAATGGTTATATGTACGCAAGCAATGATCCTGTTAATGCATTTGATCCGACGGGATTATCGACAAATAAAGATATTGGACACCTAAATAATGCCATTTCAACAGCAAATGCCAAAGCGGATAAAGAGAGAAAAGAAAGCATATGGAAATGGTCGGAAATTGCTGGGTTTGCATTATTTGGGTTACTTGAAGGTGGCGTTGGTTTGGGATTAATTCCATCACTGTTATTAGATTCATCAATACAGGTTGGATTAGATCTTGCTGAACAAAAAAACCTTGGCGAGAAATTTGACTTTGGTGCAGCCTTGAAAGATGGTGAAATGAATATGCTGATAGGTCTAGGTACGGCGGTATTGATGCATGGTGTTGGTTATACATCTGGTAAATTTATGAAATGGGGTAAGAGCAGATGGACGGCTAAGAAATATTTTATGTCTTGGAAGAAACAGTTTTCTGGTGTGACGAACGGAATAGATCACAATTCATTATTAACGTCTAGGCGTATTCTTAGTATGGATAACAAGAACTTTGGAAAATTTTTATATGAGAGATATTTAAATGATCCAAATTATACTATGGATTTTGTAAGTCATAACGACGTATCTTTTAACAGTGTGGATTATGTTGCAACTTCTTTAGATTTGACCAAAGAGCAAGCATCTGAAATGATAAAAATGGCCAATAATATAAAAGTTAATTATAGCACAATATCGATTGAAAATGTGGATTCATTTATAAATGAAAGTAAGAAAGTTTTCGATTTTTATGGAGACGCAAAGAAATATCATCCTGATAACTATGCAGATGAAGCTGAAACTATAAGACAATCCTTGTATAAATCTTATGAGATTATGGATAAAACAATTATTTCTAATTCTGATAAAATAAAAAAAATGGGAAATTACCTAACTAATAGGAACAGTATACCCTTTTCTAATCATACCAAATATGAGAGAGAGGGATTATTCGCCTCCTCAATTATAGCATTTCAATAATTCCCGATGGAAACTTAATACTATGCGGCATTAAGCGCGGCCATTTTCCATTTTTGATCCCACTATTGAACGACAATTATCTTTGTCGGTCGGCGACATTTATCTTTGCCGGTTTTGAGTAAATGAAATATGGTAACCAGCATAATTAAATATCAGTCACAAGATAACAAAAATTGGCTCTTTTCCCTTTTGTGTGGGGATGGAATTCAGTGTGCATAATGGTTACAATGTTGTTACCTAAATCAAAATGTCGCGCTTTTAATGAAAGACTTAACCATCCCTTTAGATATAGACAACCTTAAAGTCATCTCTCAAACCATTGATTCTAAAGGGAATATCATCATTACGGTCGAAAGCATATGCACGAAAACCACCTGCCACAAGTGTGGAAAAGACGCGACAAAACGATATGGCTATGGTTCGCTCATGGAGTATAGACATACCTCAGTTTTTGATACGCCAGTGATACTCAGAATTAAACCAGTCAGATATGAATGTGAGCACTGTGAGCCAGGAACCACAACAACTGAGCGTTATGATTGGGTGGCTGAAGGAGGTAAGATAACTAAAGGCTTAGAGGAGTATTTGCTCAGGTGTGTTATCAATAGTACGATTCAAGATGTTGCTAAAAAAGAACGGATTAGCTACAAAACAGTTCAAACGATGCTTAACAACCTAATCCATAGAGAAATTGACTGGAGTCAGTACTCAGATTTGGAAACCATCGGTATTGATGAGATAAGCAACCGTAAAGGATATCAGGACTTTATAGCGGTGATTAGTGCAAAAGACAAATACGGCAATTTGACGATTTTGGCTGTGCTTGATAGTCGAAAGAAGGACGATGTTTTGGCGTTTTTAGAATCTATTCCAGATCACCTTAAAAAGACAGTTAAGCAAGTATGCACAGATATGTATGACGGTTTTGTAAATTCAGCGATAGAAGTGTTTGGCAAGCAAAGGGTAGTTGTTGATCGTTACCATGTATCAAAGTTGTATCGTGGAGCGCTAGATAACGTCAGAATCAAAGAAATGAAACGACTTAAGAGCATCCTTCCCAACGACGAATACAGCGAATTAGAGGGAATGATGTGGATATTAAGGAAGCAATACGAGTGTTTATCAAAAGAGGAAAAACGAAAGTTAGAAGCGCTTTATAAGCACTCACCTCTTTTAAAGAAG
>JAQCCA010000137.1 GCA_027621155.1 Pseudomonadota bacterium
GATACCATTGCAGGTGTCTTTAATGGCAAAATCCCACAGTTCAATTAACAAGCTGCTGGGCAGTTACGTAAATGGAAACAAATTAATGCACTATTCCGTATTACTTAATGAATCGATTGTCGCACTTGCGATTAAGGCAGGTGGTATCTATGTTGATGGCACATTCGGTCGCGGTGGACATTCACGTCAAATTTTAGCACGCTTAACAACTGGTAAATTAATTGCATTTGATCGCGATCTTGAGGCAATAGAGTATGCCAAAGTGCATTTTAAAGCTGAAATTGAAAGTGGCAAACTGATTCTTGTACATGCCCCATTTTCAACCATGGCTCATGCGTTAACTGAGCTTGGATTTGCAGGTGAAGTCGATGGTATATTGTTGGACTTAGGCGTGTCGTCACCACAGTTAGATGTGGCTGAGCGCGGTTTTAGTTTTATGAAAGATGGTCCGCTAGATATGCGCATGGATCAAACCAAAGGACTTTCGGCAGAAGATATTCTGATAAGTTATGATGCTGAAGATCTAGCTCGTATTTTTCGTGAGTACGGTGAGGAAAAGCATGCTTGGCGCATCGCTCAAGCGATAAAATCGGCACTTGCGAAAGGAGAAGTTCTTGATCGCACTTTAAAGCTCGCATCACTGATTGAAAAAACGATTGGCAAAAAGGAAAAGAAACATCCTGCGACACGTTGTTTTCAAGCGCTTAGAATCTGTGTTAATGCAGAGCTTGATGAAGTAAGTACAACATTGAATGATGCTTTTGCAACACTTAAACCATCTGGGCATTTAGCCGTGATTAGCTTTCATTCATTAGAAGATAGAATCGTTAAGCAGTTTATGACCAAATTGGTCAAGGGTGAGGATAAAAAATTGCCGCGTGGCATGCCAATCTTGGAAGAGTTTGTGCCCAAAGCGAAGTGGTGTGTCAAGCAAGGTAAAGCTTCTACCAAAGAGCTTGAAGAAAACGTGCGCTCACGTAGTGCAATATTGCGTGCTGTTGAGAGGTTGTAAGATGACACGCTCTGAAGTACGTAGAAAACTATTTACATCTTTTGTCAAAAGCACGTTTAATGCGCGAGTGCTCATTGCTTTTTTGCTGTGTGTGACCCTTATTATCTCGGCATTTATGGTGGTAATCGTGAAATATCATTATAAAGTGGCATTGGATAAAGAGCAGAAGCTGATGTACCAGCAAGAGGATTTACGTGATCAATGGACGCAGATTTTGATTGAGCATAGTACCTTGGCATCGCCCTCACATGTCGAGGAAGTTGCCAAGAAAAATGATATGCGCCTACCCAGTGTCAAAGAAACAAAAGTGATTCAAAGTAATGCGTAAGATCAAACTAAGTTGGCGCTACTATTTTATTTTGTTGGTGATCGTGTGTGTATTGGGGTTGCTTGTTTATAAGCTTACCCATATGCAAACGATAGAATATGCCAAGCTTAAAAAAGAAGGCGATAATCGCTCGGAGCGTACCTTAACAACAACGGCCTATCGTGGCATGATCAGTGATCGCAATGGTAAACCGCTGGCGATTAGTACACCTGTAGATTCGATTTGGGTCAATCCGTTTTATATTACAAGTGATGATCCGGGGTTGCGTAAAATTCTTAATCTGTTGGAGTTGGATAAAGCGCAACAAGATGCAATCATTGCGCGCATCAAAGCGCGTGAAGGGCGCCATGGTTTTGTTTATCTTAAACGTCAGGTTTCACCATTTATCGCGCATAAAATCAAAACATTGGATGTGAAAGGGGTTAAGATCGAACGCGAATTCAAGCGTTTTTATCCTGATACTGAGGTGATGGTGCATGTCGTGGGTTTTACTAATATCGATGATCAAGGTCAAGAAGGCATTGAGTTGGAATATGACAAATACCTCACAGGTAAAGACGGCACCCGTTCAATTCATAAAGATTTGAAAGGTGGTGTTGCACGTAAAAATGCCGATGATACTGAAGTCAAACATGGACCTGATATTAGTTTAAGCATTGATCGCAAGCTGCAGTATATCGCTTATAAGTACATAAAAGAGGGTGTGATTAATAATCATGCGGAAGCCGGATCTGCAATAGTGATGGATGTCAAAACTGGTGAAGTTTTAGCAATGGTTAATTACCCTTCATATAATCCCAACAATATGCAAGATGCGACACCTGAGAAACGTCGCAATCGCGTATTAACAGATGTCTATGAGCCTGGGTCTGTGATTAAACCATTTGCAGCTATTGCCGGGATGGAATCAGGGCAATACGATGTTGATACGATCGTTGATACCTCGCCGGGGTTTTACAAGCTTAATGGGCGTACGGTCAGGGATTTTCGTAATTATGGTGAAATGGACCTGCGCCATATTCTCATGAAGTCATCCAATGTGGGTATTTCACGGATTATTTTGTCAATTGATGCTAATGCCTTGGGTGATACCTTGCGTAAATTTGGTTTTGGACAAGTCACTAAAATAGGTTTTCCTGGTGAGCGCTCAGGCTATGTGCCCAGTCCGCGCAAGTGGGGTGAGTTTCCATTGGCAACCTTATCATTTGGCTATGGTATGAATGCCACTGCCTTACAAATTGCGACAGCTTATAGCGCCATTGCCAATGGTGGTAAGTTAATTCCACCAACTTTGTTAAAGCGTAATAAAAAAGAAGATATTGAAGCTTTCCAGATTATTAATAGTGAGATTGCGGAAAAAGTGGTTGATATGTTAACTTCTGTGGTTGAAGGATTAGGCGGAACGGCTTCTAAAGCGCGCGTGCCACGCTATCATGTTGCAGGCAAAACGGGCACGGTGCGTAAAGCAATAGCAGGAGGCTATGCATCCGATAGTTATATGGCAACATTTGTCGGTATTGCGCCATCGTCAAATCCACGTATTGTTACTGTGGTGGTGATTGATGATCCTAAAGGGGAAGCCTATGGCGGGGGCTCTGCAGCAGCGCCAATTTTTGCGCAAATTACCGAGCATATTTTAAGAGTGATGGGCGTGCCTGCCGATAAGCTTAAAAAAGCGTGATTATTCAGTTTGTTGTAAAATTTATCCAAAATTGCTAGTTATTGCTAGTTAATGTTTGGTTTTTGCTGCCTTGCTTGTTATATTTCGCCTGAATTATTTTTAGATGCTGTAAAAGCGGCTGCAAAACTAAAAACTGAAAAAAAACTGAAAAAATTAAAAATTAGCAAAACTAAAAAATAATCGTGGAGGAAATAGCCAATGATCGTCGGAATCCCTAAAGAGATTAAAAATCATGAATACCGAGTTGGTCTGACACCAGGTAATGTTGCTGAATTTGTTCATCATGGGCATACAGTGCTTGTTGAACATCACGCAGGCGAAGCTATTGGTTTTACCAATGAAGATTATGTTGAAGCAGGTGCAAAAATTATTCAAACACCCGCAGAGATTTTTGCACAAGCGGATATGATTACTAAGGTCAAAGAGCCACAACCAAATGAGTGCAAGATGTTGCGCCAAGGGCAGCTGCTATTTACTTATTTGCATTTAGCGCCAGATCCATTGCAAACTCAGCTACTATTAGAATCTAAATGTACAGCGATTGCTTATGAGATGGTAACCGATAGAAATGGGCGTTTGCCATTATTGACACCGATGAGTGAAGTAGCAGGCCGTTTATCAGTGCAAGCCGGTGCGCATTGCCTAGAGAAAGCGCAAGGCGGTAGTGGATTGTTACTTGGTGGTGTGCCAGGTGTCCCTGCGGCAAATGTTGTTGTTATTGGTGGCGGTGTTGTTGGTTTAAATGCGATTCGTATGGCGATTGGGATGGAGGCGCATGTTACTGTACTTGATAAGTCTTTAGATCGTTTGCGTGAACTAGATGATTATTTTGGACCAAAATTAAACTGTATTTATGCAACCAAAGATAACTTGCAAAAATATGTACAGGAAGCTGATTTAGTCATCGGTGCGGTACTCGTGCCGGGGGCTGCGGCACCTAAGCTTGTGACTAAAGAGATGATTAAGTCGATGAAAAAAGGCTCTGTTGTTGTTGATGTCGCGATTGATCAAGGAGGATGCTTTGAAACGTCTAAACCAACGACGCATCAAGATCCAACGTATGTCATTGATGGTGTGGTGCATTATTGTGTTGCAAATATGCCAGGAGCTGTAGCGAGAACGTCAACCGTGGCATTAAATAATGCCACATTGACCTTTGCTTTAGAGTTGGCAAATAAAGGCTATCAAAAAGCGGTTACTGATAATATTCATCTTGAGAATGGACTAAGTGTACATAATGGTATGCTCACTTCACTACCGGTGGCTGAAGCGCTTAACATCGCTTATGTTGCGCCAAAAGAAGCATTAGCTAAGGGTGCTCACGCAGTTACGGCATAAGCCTGTTATCTCAATGGTATGAGCGGCAATCTGAAAGCCGCTTTTTTGTGCCAATTCTTCTAAGGTTTTATCAAGTAACTCATGATGCAGTTCAGTTTTTTGACCGCACGTAGTGCAAATCAAAAGCTGGCACATTTTTTTCTCAGGGTGGCAGCATAAACTGTAGCGATTACTGGTATGCAGTTTATGAATGAGTGCGGATTGTTGCAGGAAGTCCAAGACTCGATAAATCGACATAATGTTATAGTGTTTACTCGCTTTTTCTTCTATTGTCGTTTTTTCAATTGTCTGTGCTTTGTTTATGAGATCAAGTAGTTCATAGGCGCTAATCGGTGATGATTGATCAATAAAAAGTGTAAGCACTTCTTTGCGCAAGCGCGTAAGCTTAATGTTGTGTTTTAGGCAGAAACTTTCGATTGTAGCTAAAGAATTTTTGCTTGAGCTCATGATTATCTGACCATTAACTGTTTGATAAGACCAATAGCATAAACTGCGCAAATAATCATGGTAATACAAAAACTTGCCGGCAGGTTTGCATAAAACGCAAGACAAAGTGCTCCCCAAACACTACCAAGAGAGATCGCAATGCTAAGTAACATGCCTTGATAAAAACCATCACTCCATTGAAATGCACAAGCAGCAGGGCCAATAAGTAATGCAAATACCAATAACACTCCAACAATTTGGCATGCCATGGTCACGGTTAATGCCAGAATGATAAAAAAGATAACAGAAAGAAGTTTGTTGGGGATGTTTTTAGCGCGTGCCAGAAGGGGATCAATCGAGGTGAAAAATAGTGCCCTTGATATAAAGAGTAATATGGCAATGATAATAAGTGCCATGATGATCAGCGTGATGATTTGCTGAAATGACACCGTTAAGATATTGCCAAACAAGATTGACATGATCGAACCTGAGTAACCTGTTTGATAGAGATATAAGAAGTAAGCACCAAGACCTAAGAAGAAGGTGAGTACAATGCCAACGGCAAGATCATTCTTTTTGATCTTATCACCCATCGCGCCCATGATGCTTGCGGCAATAATGTTAGCAATCAGTTGTCCATTCATTGCTGAGATACCGATTAATACAGCGCCTGCAGCACCGGTGAGGCTAATGTGTCCCAAGCCGTGTGCCGCAAAGGCAGCTTTGCGTAGTACAACAAAGAAGCTCACGATGCCGCAGATGATGGCAATTAATGTGCCAGCAATAAAAGCGTTTTGCATAAAGCTATAAGATAACACTGCGATCCTCCTTTAAGCATGGTAATTTTTGGCAAAGATGTACATGTTGGTTTTTGAAGTGAATAAAGTTATCCAGCTCATGCGCAATCTGATGCATATCATGCGAGACGATTAAAAGGGTTAAGTTTTGTTTAGCATGAATGGTTTTTAGTGCTTGGATAAAATCTTGCTTTGCCTGAGGATCAAGATCTGATAAAGGCTCATCAAGTAGCAATAATTTAGGGTTATTAATTAAAGCTTGGGCAAGATAAATGCGTTTTTTTTGCCCTCCTGAAAGGGTTTCAAAGGGGTTCTTAGCATAACTTAAAGCGCCTACAAGTTCTAAAATGGCGTGTGTTTTTTGCTCAATAACTTTTCCAAAAGCAGGTAATCCAAGTTTATTCGCATTAAAGCTAGATTTGATCAATGTTAAAGCTGAGATATTTGAATTAAGGTTAAGCTCACGCTCTTGCGGGATATAACTAATTAATTGATTATTTTTGCCTATTGCCTGTGAGAAAAGTGTTAGGCTGCCGGTAATAGGTGGTTCAAACCCTAGAATAGTTTTAAGAAAAGTGGATTTGCCTGTGCCATTTTCACCAACGATACCTAACCATTGGTTTTGATAAATCGTTAGATCAAAAGGTTTGCATAAAGGCGCTTGTACTGAGTGACCAATGACAAGATCCTTGCATTGGATGATAGTTGTATCACGCATATTATTGCTGAAGGTTGGTTAATGGGTTGTCTTCTTTAACTGTCGCTGTGGCGCTTGCCTTTGAGCTATCGCTACTTACTTGAGGTGTTTTTTTCACTTGAGTTGCTTTGCTGCGGCTGGGTTCAGTTGCGGTTATAGCAGCTTGTTC
>JAQCCA010000138.1 GCA_027621155.1 Pseudomonadota bacterium
TTATGAACCCCGTCAGGTCCGGAAGGAAGCAGCGGTAATAGATGATGTGTGTGCCGAGATGTAGGCTAAGCCAGTATTCAATTGGATTAATTATATTGATATAAATTATTGTAGTCCATGGTTGAGATAATGCGTTTTTCATATTCACCATCTTCAAGTTCAGAGTAATGAACTAAGGTTTTAATCAGATCTTTACCGGTTATTGGTTTATCTTCTTTGGTTAATTGTGAACGAAGTGTGCGAAACTCTTGAAAATTTGTACCTGTATTTAACAGATTAAAATAAGATTGCACACTGTCTTTAGGTGATGGAAAGACTTGCACTTCATTAATCGCACCTGCTGTACGTTGTTTAGGAACAATGCCACAACCTTTGGTAAAACAGTGCTGACCAAAATAATTATTGCCGTCAACGGCAAAACGAGAAGTACCCCAGCCAGTTTCAAGAGCTGCTTGAGCAAGTACCATGCTTGTCGGGATAGTATTAACTTTTATAAGTAGATCTTTAACCATTTGAGTTAGAGCGTTTTCGTCAAAATTAACTTTGTATTGTTCACAGAATCTAGATAATTGATCTTGTTGAGCTTTAGAAATCTTTTGGTTTTTATTAAGCATTGCAAGCATACTTTCTAATGCTTGTCGTTGGCTTAAGACATCTTGTTGTACTTGATGGATAAATGGCAACATATAATCAATAAATGCTTGTTTACGATCACTAACACTACTTATTGCTTGAAAGTCAGGTTTTTCCACAGTCGTCTCTGTATTTTTAGAGCAGCTTGTTATAAAGCTTGCTAAGCTAATAGCCAAAAAGGCAGAGATTGATAGTCGTAATAACTTTTTTTTACTTGTTTTAAGCATTGTTAAGATCCTCTTTTTATTAGTATTTCTCTCTATAGTACGAACCTTTAGCATAGACTATAACTGCTAAGAAAGATTGTTTGTGTTGCTTTTTTTAGCAGAAATGATCTGCTAAAATGCGGACAAATTCATGTAAATAAAATACAAGGTAATATGATGACAACAGCCGTTGATATGGTTAGCGAATTAAATATAGAAACATTAAAAAATGAATCTATATGGCAATATTTCATTGAAATAACTCAAATTCCAAGACCGACATTTCATGAAGAAAAAATCAAAGCTTACTTACTAGAATGGGCGAAAAACAACAACTTTAAAACGAAGATTGATCAGGCAGATAATATCGCGATTTATGTGCCGGCAACCAAAGGATATGAATCACACAAACCAGTTGTTTTACAAGCACATAAAGATATGGTGTGTGAAAAAAACGAAGAAGTAACATTTGATTTTCTAAATGATAGTTTGCAGCTAGAGATTGTTGATGGATGGCTTAAAGCAAAAGGCACAACACTTGGTGCTGATAATGGTATAGGTATTGCCGCAGCAATGGCAGCAGCAACAGATCAAAACATCAAACGTCCAGCACTTGAAATATTAATCACTGCTTCAGAAGAAAGAGGATTAATTGGCGCGAATAATTTAAGTAAAGACTTATTAACAGCCAATACGATGATCAATTTAGATACAGAAAGCTGGGGAGATATTTATGTTGGTTGTGCCGGATCACAATCAGCAACAATGATATTCAAAAATGAAACCATTGATCAATCATCTTCACTTCAAAGTATTGAAATCATTGTCAATGGTCTTAAAGGTGGACATTCAGGTTTAGATATTGATAAACCACGCATTAATGCGGCAAAGTTTATGAGTATGATGCTTGATGATTTAGATCAAAATCAGTCATATAACATTAACGAAATCAAAGCGGGTAATCTACCAAATGCTATTCCACGTGAAGCTAAGGCTATTATTTCTTGTCAAGTTGAAGATGTAGCACAAATAAAAGAAGCGTTAACGCATTACTATCATAATTGGTTTGCGATTTATCACAAAAATGAACCTAATTTTGCATTAACAATCAAAGAAGTAACAACGGCAAAAATGGCATTCAATGATAATTTAAAGCATCGTTTGTTAAATGTGTTAACAAGTATACATTCAGGTGTCTTAGCGATGAGCTCTGCGATGCCAAATTTAGTAGAAAGCTCAAATAATTTATCTTCAATTAAATTAAAGGATGACGATATTGTTATTACTGTATACACACGCAGTGATAATAATTTAGCGATCAACAATTTTATGCAATCGATAAAACGTATAGCTGCTCAAAATAACGTGATTTTTAATAAATCCCAACTATCCCCTGGCTGGAAGCCAGATATGAGCTCTAATGCGCTTAAAATTGCCAAAGATAGCTACTTTGCACTTTATTCTAAAGAGGCAAATATCAAAGCGATTCATGCCGGTTTAGAGTGCGGTGCTATCGTTGATAAATACCCACACATGGATATGGTTTCAATAGGACCTTCAATTGAAGGTGCGCATTCGCCTGATGAAAAAGTAAAAATCGATACAGTTAGCGAGTTTTATCAGCTATTGAAAGCAATGTTAGAGAGATTATAGAAAAGGAGTTAAGAGAGTAAGTAAAAGTCATCGTTGTGTAGGTGAGTCACTCTATGTGCTTGACGACATAAAGGTTATCTAAGGAGGGGAGGGAGGATGACGACCCACCTAACACATCCCTAGTATAGTAAAGGATTTTAAAAGTGTTAGTATTTTTATAAAAAAAAGTGAAAAATTTTTCTCAATATAATAAAAAGCTTGGAAATATAAGCTGTTCAGCATGATTAATGATGAGTATATAAGTTTAAAAAATAAATGAGGTGCGAACATGCTAAAGTATCCGTTTAAAATAATAAAAATGACAGATGATGGTGAGTATTATCTTATTACATTGTTAAATTACGGTGAGGTAGTCACGCATGCCGATACAATAGAAGAAGCAATAGAAAATGCAGAGGATTTACTCAATGGAGTATTAAGCTGTGCTATAGAGCAAGATAAAATTGAATTGCCAAAACAAGTAAGAGGCAAAGATATTTATATGATTGCACCATCAATAGAGTACGCAATTCCAATTATGCTAAAGCAAGCACGGCAAGCGAAAGGTATGAGTGCACCACAAGTGGCTAAAGCGCTTGGCGTACCTTACCAAAATTATTGGCGTATTGAGAAAGGCGAGCGTAAAAATTTAACCATTAATACCTTGCAGCGTGCTGCTGCGGTACTTGGATTAAGTGTTGACATTAGTTTTGTGTAATATATCAAAAAAAAACACCCGAGAATATTACCATTCATCGTTAAGGATTGTTATTTTCAGGATAAATAACCGAATTTTTATGTTCATCATTCCAGATTTCTTGCTCACTTAATGTTGTCTCAATTAACTCAATAGGAGCGCCTTCCACTTCGATCATTGCAACTTTAAATCCTGAAAAAGGTTCATAGGGCGCCATGATGATTTTCTGATCTTTAATGGCTTCAGCTAGATTATCCACTTTAAAAGCGACATGAGTTTTGGTTTGAATTAGTGGATGCAAAGGACATCCTTCTTCAAAGCGGTGGTATTGAATACGAAAAGGATTATGTCCTTTAGTCGTATACATTTTAAATGATGAGCTATAACGTTCATCAGGATGTTTTTCTGTTGTTGGGATACCCATATGGTGGTATTGATAGTTGATGTTAGTCATGCTAGAAAATGATGTTGTTTAATTTTTAGCAAATAATAATACGTTGATCTAAACTTGTAAACTCAAGTTTATCCAATGAAATTATGAAAAGCTGTGACAAAATGGAATGTCGTTGCGCCTTCAGATGTTATTTTTTCATAAAAAAACTTACAATTTTATCACGATCAATTTTACTTTGTGCATTAACAGGGATTGCATCACCATAACGAAAGGATTTAGGTAGTAATATTTTCTCAAACCAATGGCCTAAGAAGTGACGCAAAGTATTATTAAATACTAAGGCACTCAGGTGCTCATTTTGCTGTTTACCTGATGGTGATAACACGACAAAAACACCAATATATTCGCGTGATTTTTCAAGTTTTAGCGCATAACAATCATCAACCCAAGGATGATGCTTAAGTCTATCTTCAAGCTCTGTAAGTGATAAACGTTTGTCTTCAAGCTTTACAATACGTCCTTTACGACCTTGTAAGATAAATTGATTAGGCTTGATTAACTTAATGAAGTCATCGGTATCGATAAATTGTTCAAGAAAAGAGTCAGCATAAACACGTAATGTCTGATTTTTATTTTGTGTAATTTGCACATCATCAAAGCATTGCCAAAGGGGATAATTCAGTTGTTGGCGCCAAGCAATAATACCGGTTTCACTACTCCCTAATATTTCATTAATGGTTAATTTTAGATATTTACGTAAGTTTTGTGCTACTTCATTTTTTAATAAGCTCCCTGCACTGAAACAAGCAATCTTAGAAAGGTCTTCTTCAAAAGTTAAACGAGATAACAGAGCAGGGCTTGAGATAAAAATAAATTGGTGATTAATATCACTTAATTGTGCTAATTCCTCACTTAATTCAATGCGCTGACTATAGATAGGACGTCCTATTAAGGCGGGCCACAGAAAATAAAAAATAAAGCCATAAAGATGTTGATGGTGGACGCTACTAGTAACCATCAGATCTTTATCAAGATTAAAAAAGTTATTTAAGATATTAATCTCATTGACTAAATGCTTAAATTTTTTAGTGATTTTTTTAGGTTTTCCAGTAGAGCCTGAGGTAAAAAAAATAATATCCGCAGTGAATAGACAATCATTTATTTTATTCTCAAATAGATTATTACGATTAAAATCAATTGGCTTTTGATTAAAACAAAAGCATTGTTTCTGTTCATCAAAATAAAGTGTTGCAATATCTTTATTATTGCTAATATCCTCAAAAACACCACACGTATTATTGGGTGGTAAGATAATGGACTTGTTAGTAATTAAGGCACTAAAAAAACCAATATAAAAATGATAAATATTGTCACAATAGAGAGTAATTGAAGTTGCTTTTTGTTGGCTTAAAAAATACGCAAGTGGAAATATGATTTGTTTAATTTCACTAAGCTGTGTTGCTAAGTTATTTTTTTTGTCATGGCAAAAAATGACTTTGTCATCATTTAATTGTCGAAATAAAAAATCTAAATAATCTATCATTTGCTGTTTTTTCTTTTAACAAAAATGCGCACAAGAAACTCACAAACAAAAAACGCACCAATCAATATATAAGAAATCAATCCATTATAAATTGTCCAAACATGTAATGAACTAAACAAAGCGCTATAGCAAGAAACCAAAGCGTTTAACAGAAAGAAAACACACCACGCAATGGTTACTTTGCGTGTGTATGCACTGACAAAGTGCGGTAGTGTCTGACGTGATGTTTTTTGGGCAAATTGATAAATAATATTCTCTTTTGCAAATAATGAAGTAATAAAAATACCTAAAAAAGCAAGATTCATGGCAACAGGATAAAGTTTAATGAATATGATATTATGCGATAACATTCCTAATAAACTGATAGCAATACCAATGCCTGAGAGGGTAAATAACGCATATTTAGGCATGATGCTATGATCTTTTTTGTGATTGAAAATCGCTCGCAAGCCAAAAAGGCAAAGGATAATTAAACTTAATCCTTGTACGGATAAAAACTGTATACCAAAAAAAATGACAAAAGGATAAAGTAAAATAACAATAGCGATGATAAGGGTGGTTAAGCTACGTAAGGACATTATTGATTGTTAATTTCTTGGTCAATGATTGTGACGATATCATTGACAGTTTTCACTGATTTAAATTCTTCAGGTTTAAACTGTTTATCAGTTTTACTTTGTAAATAAACAATAAGATCTACTGCATCAATGCTATCTAAATCAAGATCTTCATATAAACGCGCCTCAAGTGTCACATTCTGAGGATCAAGCTCAAATAGCTCAGCAAATATTCCTTGAAGTTCATGATGGATTTGCGCTTTTGATGTATTCATTTTTTATCCCTTATTATTTTGTGTCTTTTGGGTCGCAATAAATTGCGCTAATGTTTTAACTGATTCAAAGTGCTTCTTCACATCATCGCTGTCTTCATTGAGTTCAATATTATATTTTTTCTTCAAGGCAACGCCAAGCTCCAGTGCATCGATGGAGTCTAAGCCAAGTTCGTCACCAAATAATTGCATATCATTGGCAATATCTTCAGTAGTAATATCTTCTAAATTAAGCACGTCAATAATCAGTTCTTTTAATTCTAGTTCAAGTAGGGTGTTATTCATTAATCAATATGGCCTTGTAATTGTTGTTGTAATATCTTTGTTAACCGTCTTGCGGCAACCGAAGGAAGTTGATTGCACTCATTTAAAATTGCTTGAGTATCAATAAGACCCTTAACGGTTAACGTGAAGATCGGTTTTGTCGCGGGTATTTTATACCATTTGTAACTACCCAGCAGGTTAGATTTTGATAAATCGT
>JAQCCA010000139.1 GCA_027621155.1 Pseudomonadota bacterium
CAAATCTACAGTGAACACGATCTATTTATCTATGGTAAATGCGTGTGATATTGTTAAAAATATATTCAATATAAAGTTTTATAATCTTATATAAAATATGTGGGATAGGAGAAGTTTAATGATCAAAGTAATTTCAGTTGAAAAGCTAGCGGAGCTTATACATAAACATGGCTTAAGACAGTATTTAATTGACCTAATGACAACTTTAAAAGGTGATTTTTTACGTTGGCAGGAATTTGATAAAATACCACGCCCAGCATTTCATGTGCCAGATGGTGTAATTGAATTAATGCCGACAGCGGATAAAGAGTTATTTGCCTATAAATATGTCAATGGACATCCAAAGAATCCATTGCAGAATAAGCAAACGATTGTAGCGACAGGGCAGTTATCGAAAGTCTCTGACGGTCATCCATTGTTGATTTCAGAAATGACGGTGTTAACAGGTTTACGCACAGCAGCAACTTCGGCGTTAGCCACTGATTATTTAGCACGAAAAGATGCCAACACTTTGGCGTTAATCGGCACAGGTGCACAAAGTGACTTTCAAGCGCTAGCAGCAGCCATTGTGCGTGATATTAAAACGATTCGTTACCATGATATTGATCCACAGGCGATGCGTCGTTTTGAGAAAAATATGCAAGCCTATGACTTTGAACTCATTCCTTGCGCTAGCAATGAAGAAGCTGTCAAGGGCGCTGATATTATTACGGTGTGTACTGCCTGCAAAGCACATGCTGTTGTGATTGAAAATAGCTGGATCAAAGAGGGTGTGCATATCAATGGTTTAGGTGGTGACTGTCCAGGCAAAACTGAGTTAGATCAAGCAATATTGCCACGCGCTAAAGTGGTGGTTGAGTTCTTTGAGCAATCATTTATTGAGGGTGAGATTCAACATTTCACTGAAGAAGAAGCAAAGAAAGTTGTTTATGCTGAATTATGGCAGCTTATTTCAGATGAAAAGCAAGGTCGCGTTAGCCAAGAGGAGATTACTGTATTTGATTCTGTTGGTTTTGCATTGGAAGATTTTTCGGCATTGAAGCTTACATATCAATTGGCTGAGAAATACAATATTGGCGTACCGATGAATATGATTCCGGCATTAAAAGATCCTAAGGATTTGTTTTCTGTGTTAAATGAACATGATGATAATAGTGCGCTACAAATCAAAGAGGTGCATGCAAATGTTTAGTTATCGCTTTATAGGGGCTAGTGTTGGCAATTGTGCCGGTATCGTTGGCTGTGAACAAGCACCCGATCGAGTGAAGAGTAAATTGCAATTAGCTAAGCTGTGGCAAAAAACAGTTTATTTTGAAGGCGGCGAAAGACGTCTTTCGGCACTTAACGCATTAAATACATTTTCAACTGAACTTGCTCATGCAACAAAAGATGTGATTGAGCAGGGCGATAAGTTTATTACCGTTGGCGGTGACCACAGTTGTGCCGTGGCTACTTGGTCAGGCGTCCATGCTTCGGCTGGTGAGTTTGGACTTATCTGGATAGATGCGCATATGGATGCGCATACGACTGAAAGCTCGCATAGTGGAAACTTGCATGGCATGCCAGTGGCAGCATTAATGGGTTATGGTGATGATAAAATGACAAAGATATTATCAGACAACCCTAAACTTAAGCCTGAAAATGTTGTTTTAATCGGCATCCGCTCATTTGAAGAGACAGAGCAAGCAATTTTGAAGAGTCTGGGTGTTAAAGTGTTTATGATGGAAGATGTTCATGCACTTAGCTTTAACCATTGTTTTAACTCGGCAATAAATCATTTCAAATCAAAAGAAATCCCTTTTGGTATTAGTTTTGATTTAGATGGTTTGGATCCACAGTATATTGAAGCGCTAGGTACTCCAGTTGAGGATGGAATTTTGCTACCTGAAGTGTTATCGAGCTTTAAAGAAATGCCAAAAGATCAATTGCTTGGCGTTGAAATTACCGAATATAATCCAACCTTAGATCATGATGATAAGGGTGTTGATGTGATTGCAAATATCATCGCGGCAATTACGGAGGATAACGGTTTTTTGTCAGAAGATAACGGTGAGTCTGCATCGTTATCTATCTGAGAAACAACTGCTAATAAAACACTTCTCAGTTATCTCTGAAAATGCTTCAATAGGCTCTTGATATCCATGATAACAAAGGATGGCATTGATGCCTAACGAGCAACAAATAGATCAATATTATGTTATAGGTAATCCTGTTAAACATAGTTTGTCGCCTCAGATACATGCAGATTTCGCAGCTAAAACAGGGCAGATTATGCATTATGAAGCGCTTGAAATTTGTCCTGATAATTTAGAGCAAACGCTTAATGTGCTGCGTCTTGATCAAGCTGTCAAAGGCTTAAGTGTTACCTTGCCATTTAAGGAAGCGTTATACCGTTATTGCGATAAACTAGATGATCTAGCACAAGAAGCACAAGCGGTGAGTAATGTGATTATCAATAGCAAGCGTGAATTTATTGGTTTAAATCTTGATGGTCTTGGACTTGTGAATGATATTCAAAATAACTTAAATATCAGTCTGCAGAATAAGCGAGTTTTAATCTTGGGTGCCGGTGGTGCGGCCAAAGGCATTTTAGGTGCTATAGTGCGTGAAAATCCAGAAAGTATCACAATTGCCAATCGCACCAAAGAAAAAGCGCATAACCTAGTAGCGCGCTCAATAAATAGTGCAGTTAAATTGAGTGCCTGTGCTTTAAATGAAATCTCAGGTGTGTTTGATATTGTAATCAATGCAACTTCAGCTAGCGTTGCCAAGGAAAATCTACCGTTAAAACTTAATAACTTTGCAAATGCAGCATTGGCATATGACTTGATGTATGCACCAAATGGCACAGTTTTTACTGCATGGTGTCAATCACATAATATTCAGGCAATAGATGGCAAGGGGATGTTGTTGGAGTTAAGCAAGATCGCTTTTCAGCACTGGCGCGGAGTGGAGGTGCAGTAATTCAACTTGATAAGTAAAACCATATGTTGCATGTAACGCATGATTAAACTATAGTTGTTACATGAAACACTTTTGATGGAGAACGCAATGCCACGATCAATCCAAGAGCGAGTTAAAAAACATAGAGACGAATTAAAAGCCCAAGGGCTGCGTCCTTTGCAGATTTGGGTTCCAGATACGCGTAAATACGGATTTAAGGAAGAATGTTTAAGGCAATCGAAACTTTTGCTAAATGATCAGCATGAGCGCGATACTATGGACTGGATTGATGATGCTTCTGACAATGAGGGCTGGAAGTGATTAAAAGGGGTGATTTGGTGACGGTTTCTTTACGTGGAGATTATGGCAAACCAAGACCTGCCTTAGTTATTCAATCAGATTTATTTGCAGAGCATCCATCGGTGACTATTTTACCAGTAACCAGTGAAATAAGAGAAACGCCATTGTTTCGATACACTGTTAAAGCCAGTGAAGTCAATGGCTTGATGAAAACCTCACAGGTCATGATTGATAAGTTGCATACTGTGACAAGGGAGCAAATTGGTACGCGATTTGGTCGATTAAATAGAAACAACATGCTAGAAATTGAAAGATTGTTGTCTGTAGTTATTGGCATTGCATAAAGCTTAGCTAGAGAGTCTGTATTTGAAAAATTAGCGACTATCAAGGTGGATCTAAACTTATACGTTTAATCCTTTTAATCCATTGCTTTCACATCGCTAAACTCAATCAGCATTTGATTGCCTTGTGATTCATTGACAAATATACGTGAAGCATATTTTGTACCCGTCATTTCAATGCTTTGAATGGCTTTATCAAGGGGAGCGCCTAATGGTTTAAGTGCAATATGCCAAGTATTGCCGTTTTGCATAAAGTAAATTTTAAAATATTGCTTTAGAGCATCAGTATTACCTTTGAATATTGATAAGAATACGGTCGTAAATGAAAAGACGATCGGTTGCTCTTTTTTGGTGATAACAACGGCTGTTTTGCCTTCGATGGATTGTTTGATACTATCTTCAGTGACAATTAAGGTGGATTGGAAAGGCTCTTCTTGCAGCCATTTTAAACCTTGCGTTTTTGATAACTCAAAGCGCCCACTTGATTTAAGTGGCTTGGATAGCAGCTTCATAAAGCGGGTTTGTGTGAAGTTGCCTGTGACATGGCTGATTTGTGCTTGCTCTTTTTGAACTTCAATAAATGCCTGTTCATTTTTTGCAGATAGTGGATGATCAAATATATTATCTGTTGAGGCTTGTGCTAAGTTCAATAGTATAAATACCACAAAAAAAGCAGCGCTTAAGCGTTTAAAGAGAGAGTTAATCATGATAAAAGCCTTCTATTTTTTGGATCAGAATTTGGGGTGATTCAAATTGTAATTCGTGATTGTGCAAAGTTACTGCAAGTTGGGTTGTTTGCCCTTTACTTAGTTTTTGTCCGGTCGCTTTATCAAAGATCTGATAGTTTATTTTCAGGCGGTTTTGATATTCGATCACTTGGCTGTGTACCTCGATAGTTTGTCCAAAACTCGCAGGTTTGATATATTTAATTTGCAAATCAACCACTGGCCACATATAGCCACTTTGCGCCATAGCGTGGTAGTTATAACCAATTTTATCTAAAAGCTCACAACGCGCGATTTCAAAGTACTTGACATAATGACCATGCCAAGCGATTTGTAAGCTATCAACATCAAAAAATGGTATCACGATATCGGTGATATGAGTGATCGGTTTATCCGTCATTAGACTGCCAAAAATGAAAAAAATTAAACCATTGTGTTGGGTATTTTAGGCAATACTCAGCAAGGAAGTCACTATATTGTTGCACATAATCAGTCAAATGCTCATGACGTTGGTTGCGTGGCAAGTTAATAGATTCCGCAAAAGGTTTGAAAATCACGTCAAATTGTTTGCCTTTTTTAAGGCATAGCATCGTGTAAACAGGTGCTTTGAGTAAATGTGCCAATAAAAACCCGCCCTGCGGAAAATAAGCTTCTTTCCCTAGAAACTCAGCTTTTACCGTACGTTGGTTATTGGCAACGTTAGTCACAGGGGTGCGATCACACGCGATAATAATAATTTCGCCTTGATCAACTTTTTGCTGCAATTGCATTGCTAAAGTCATATCAAAGTGATGAACGGAAATTAGGCTTAATTGTGAATGAGGGTTGATTTGAGATAAGGTGTCATTGAATTTTTGCGCATGTTGATTAAATACCAAGGCATTTATTCGGCTGTTAGGATATGAGTTAGAAATCGCACGCATTATCTCAATTGTACCAAGATGCGCAGTAAATATAATCGTGCCCTTTTTTTGATCAATTCGTTCAATTAACTCATGTCGGTTAGAAAAGTTCAAATGTTTACGTGTAATCTGCCCATTCCAAACGGCAATTTTATCCACCAGGCTCTTACCAAAGTTAATAAAAATAGGCAATGGTTTGACGTGTGTATCAAGGTTTTGTTGTTGTGCATAAATATGCAGGTTTTGACAATACGTATTGATTGCTTGGCGTGCCTTACGACTAAATAGATAGAAATAGCCTATGACCGGATACGTCAAAAGATAGGCCAAATGTCGACCTAAAAGCTTTACTGTCCATAATGTCAGCTTAAGTCCGATAATACTGCCTTTTTCACGATGATTTGACCAGTGAGTCTGTTTTAATTTCGCTTTGTCTGAATCATGCATGGTTTTTTGTTTTGCATTTTTAGCATTGCTTGCACTTTTTGCGTTTTCTATATTTAAAATAATGTCGTGGCATATGGTAAAACATACCAAAAAAAGTCGAGTGTGTAGCCAAGAAATACGCAAATTATCGCGCCATAAACGAAAGTGTGAGCGCCCACCAACAGGGTAAATCACCTTGGTTGGAATATAATTAACCTCAACGCCTTGCCAATATGCTTTTATTAGAATCTCAATATCAAAATCCATGCGCATGCCACGAATTTTTGACAGGATAGGTTGAAGTGCTTGCAGTGGATACACCCTAAAGCCACACATGCTTTCAGTGAGTGATTTACTCCATGTTTCAATAGCAACCCAGAAATTGGTAATCTTACGCCCATGTAAACGTGATTTAGGAATGCTTTGATCATAAATAGGCGCGCCTGAAATCAAGCAATCAGGCATATCATAAGCCATTTGCAAAAAATTCAGCACATCTGTTAAGTCATGCTGATTATCCGCATCAACTTGTAAAGCATGTGTGTAGCCATTTGCTAATAACCATGCAAATCCGGCTAAAATAGCAGCGCCTTTGCCAGCATTTTGGGGGAGTGAAATGCTTTTGACCCAATCAAATTTTGCAATGATATCATCAATAAAAGACGTAACTACCCAGCAGGTTAGATTTTGATAAATCGTAATTTTTGGCAATTTTTCTCGATTTAATGTTT
>JAQCCA010000140.1 GCA_027621155.1 Pseudomonadota bacterium
GATAATTTTGCTTCCAATAAACGTAATGTCGCACTCTTCCCTCTGCCTGACTCCAGCAGATCTCACTGGGTTGATAAAAAAACCAAGGTAGTAAAAATGAATTTAATATGCAGAAAATAAAGATCACAAATTACACACTTAAGAGGAATTTCATCAATTCACAAACCTCTTACAGGTTAAATATTGTACTATTATTTTTTATGGGCGCAAAAAAACCTACGGATCTCTCTGTATTTTTTTAAAAATTATTCGTGCTAAATTAATGGTGGTCCAGTCCCCTGAGTATGCACCTTAAGATATGACTTCAAAAGAGCTTCCCAGCTTTCATATAAAAAACGATTAAATAAAACCCTAAGCTCTTCCCATAAGGTGTAAGCAACTTTTGCTAATAGTCTACATTTTTGATAAAGCTTATCACTTAGTTCAAGTATTTGATGCATATAAAATGCAAGCAAGGTCAGTAAATAAACGTTAAATGCTTCACCATTTACGTGACCCCAGCTATGCGTAATATTATAGCCATCATTTTTTAATGAATTAAAGCCTTCATTTTCTATTTTCCACCTTGATCGTGCACACTTTACCATTGTTGAAATATTTTCATCATTAACCGGCATGTCAGTTGCCCACGTACCTATTAAGCTTGAGCTTTGTTTACCCGTTTTCTTGTCTGTTGTGACTATAAATAGCCTCATGACATTAACCAGAATTTTAGAGTCCTTAAATAATGGAATATTCAATGCATATTTATAAACATATCGTTTACTAGCTTTTACATCCGTTTCTTCAGTACTGATCTGCTCTGCTTCATCAAAATATTTGAAGAGATATTTATGGCTGCCATTTTTAACTCTAAATATAAATTTATCATCCTTTTCCCGAATCTTTTCAATATAAGGAGTGTTTGCATAAAGCGCGTCTCCCATATAAATAAACCGCATTCTTGGGTGTGATTTTCTGATTTTGTCCATGCAACGTTTAGCAGCATTGGTTTCACAATCTTGTTTATCTTCACCGTCATGTTGGCATATTTCTTCAGGCATTAATGGTAGTATCTGCTTCTTATCTGGATGAGAAATAATGGGTTGAACTACTTTGTGTGAATACGTTATCACCCCTTTCGTTTCTGTTTGTAGGCACTTATTACAATGAACTTTTTTTGAGCTATAATATTCGGTGCCGTCTAAAGTTAAAAGATACCTATCGAATATATTATACTGCTTTAATCTGTTTGATCTTTGCATTTCAGATTGGTAGTGGCTAAATACAGGTTCTATTTCTTCGGGCTTAACTTCTCCAAGAATAGCACGCATTTGGTTATCTTTTGGAGTCGATACCACATTAAAATGTGTTTGGAGGTTATTCCTGTGATAATGCTTTTCCATTCTTCGCTGAAAATCAGCCATGCCAGCGCACTTATAAAAAACAGCAGCTAACCCAGATAGTAATACATCAAGTACTTCATATCTTGTTTGATTACTTTTTCTGCTATCTGAATCTAATTTGACTGATTTAATAAAACCTTTTACCAAAGATTTAAAGCTTAAGTGAGTTGTTATCTCTTCTGCCATTTGATTAAAAATACAGAATATACAATATTCCTATTATGACAGAAATTACCGTTGAATTTGAACTTAAAATTCAATATTTTGTGCGATATTCAATTTTCCAAAACCACGCTATTTGTACGATAAAATAGGGTAGTGAGATCTGCTGCGAGTTGGTGGGCGTAAAAGAAAAATGACTGACAGCAAGCTAGAGTCAGCAAAAAAGCTTCTTGAAAGTGGCTTATTACCAAAAGATGTTGCTAAAAATTTAGGAATTTCTGTTCCTACTTTATATCGTTGGATCCCTAGTGCTGCAAGGTTTAATAGTGTTGATTAAAAAACGATCCCCATTTTTGGGGGTTCTTCCATAAGGGTCGTATAAAATCAATGTGTGGTTATAAAAAGAAGCTCACTGAGTTTTGCTGCTCAAATAGTACTACTTCACACGAGCAACTGACTGCAAAACATTCAGATATGAGAGCATTAGGAATGCTCTCATGCGATTGCCCTGGGGAGTTTTATTATAATCATTGCGCCTCCCTCTGTAGCATTATATGCTTCCATCTGTCCTTGATGCCATTTGACAATGGTATGGCTGATAGCAATCCCTAGTCCTGAGCCGTGTGCATCTTTCTTAAAAGGCTGCTTAAATGTCTGGATAATATTGTCAGTAAAGCCTTGACCATCATCATGAATAGATATAATGCTAGATGCTTTCGTTTCGGAAATGCTAATCTGTATGGACTGTTTAGCATATCGTTGAGCATTATTTAAAAGGTTTTCGATGGCGATGGTCATTGCCTTGGGGGCAATGGTTAATTGACATTTTGTGTTAATAAGTAAGTGCCAGTTTTTATCAGGGTAGTTGGCTTGATAGCGTTTAATCAAAGGTTCAAAAAAATCGGCAGCTGGCATTAAAAGTAATTGCATATTCTCATGCGGTCTATCATAACGCGCAAGTCTTAAAATACTACGGATGAGGTGATTGATTTTGTCGATATCGTTTTCAATTTGATGAAGCTCTTGATCGGGTAAATGATATTTGTTTTGCAATTCATAGAGGCGAAACGTCAATTTTGTTAATGGGGTTTTTAATTCATGTGCCAGGGTCTGTGTTAGTGTTTTATGTGAGCCAATAAGTTGCTGAAGGTTATAAGACATTGCTTTAAGTGCATGATAAAGTGGATATAAATTTTGTGCTTTATGAATTTTAACATCATATGTAAACTCACCTTTACCGTATAACATAGCAAGTTTCTGCAAACGGAAAATAGTAACATGACTATATATAGACCAGGCTGCAATAAGTAAAGTTAAAAAGACAGAGGTGAAAATAACATAAAACAGCTCAGGGTGATAACGTACCCAGCTTTCAATAAACGGTCCAACCATGACTAGTTTGTCTTTATCTGGAGATCGAAAAATCAAGGTATCTTGGCGAGCATGCCCTGAGTTGTTCGGTAAAAACCCCCACTTATCAAGCATAATCGTTTCCTGACGACTTAGCGTATTACTATCTATTAGCTTAATAGGCACAGTCATTTCATGTGCTAATTGTATGAGTTTCTGTGACCATTGCTGTTTGGGGGTGTTTGCTAATGACAAATTGATCATGTGTCGGATCCAGTTGTTATTTCGCACATACTCAGGCATTTCTTTTTGTTGTCGTACTAAGCAAAAATAATATGGGCTATTGCTAATGCGTTTATAAATGGCTGATTCGGCAAATAAATCCTCTATACTGGGATGGATTGTATAAAATTTAGCAACAATCTCACCTGTTTTAATGCGTGGGTTATTGCGAATAAATGAGGGTAATTGGTCATATGTGAATATGGTGATTGGTTGGCTATCAGGCGGTCTGATTTGATTGATAGTTGTTTGCCAGTGTTTAATTGGCTTGTTGGCTAGTTGCTCCTCTAGCATGCTAAAGACGCCCGCAGCACGCAAGATGGCGTTTTTTTGATAGGCGCTATTGACGCTGTGTTGATAGAGGAGGTAACTAACCATGATTGATAAAGTAAAAGCTAAGGCAATAAGGCAGCTATTTTTTATAAAAAGATAGATAAAGTAGCGATTATTCCCAAGCGTCTGCAATAAAGACATAACCTTTTCCTCTTATGCTTTTTATTTTTTGTGGGTTGCTACGGTCATCTTGCAATAGCTTACGTAAGTTTAAAATCTGGATATCTATACTACGATCTAAGCCATCATAGGGAATTCCTCGCAGTGTCTTGGAAATGCTGTCGCGTGATAAAACAGCGTTAGCATTGATACATAGCAGTTTGAGTAATTTATATTCAGATTGTGAAAGCTTTATTTTCTGATCATCAAGATAAACACATTGTGAAATAACATTTAGCTTGAGCTTGCCAAATTGTAGTTGTTGTATTTTTGATGGCTTGGTATGTGGTTTTGTTAGGTGCTTATGTAGTCTGGTCTCAAGAACTTTTGGATTTATAGGCTTGGTTAAAAAGTCATTGATGCCTAACTTTAGTGCATCGATATGGGTATCATCCTCTTCGTTGGCAGTAAGCATAATGACGATCCCTTGGTAGATTTCATGAACTGTTTGATATACTTGAAAACCTGAAAAATCAGGCATCATATAGTCAAGTAATAGGGCGTCATAGCTAAAATTTTCAATGCGATAAATGGCATTTTCACCGCTAAAAGCTTGTTGTACATGATAACCTTTAGTCTGTAAAAAGTTAGTAATAAGTTTATTTAAATCTTTGTCATCATCTACGACCAAAATTTGATAAGGTTGCATATTGTTTAATATCTCCATTATTTTAATCAACGCAGTTTAATACCATGTATTTAGCAGTATAGTAGGATTTATAAGAGTATGCGAATTAACATTTTTCAAACATGATAGTTTTATAAGAATCAATGACATTCAGTATACTGTTTTCAAATACACCAAGATCTTATGGAGAAAGTGCTGCTCTGTGGCGATGAATGCGACCGTGTCAAAGTCAAGCTGTAATTCTAGAATAGTGGAAGATAGCATTCCTGGCGGAAGTGTATTGATACAGCAAATCTCATTAACGGGAGAAAAGCCTAAAATAATTTGTGACGGGTACACAGAGTTGATTTACTATTTTAAATTTGTGATTTAATGGGGGAAGTTTTGTATGCTGTTTTCAAGATTAGTGACAAGTATTAGTTTGTTAGCCATGCTAGGGGGCGGCTTTGCTGCGAGTTTACCGCAGGTGAATATTGCAGCAAGCGCTAAAGCGGAACAAATCAAACAGACACAGAATACGATTACTTACGACTACGCTGGAGATACGCCATTAAAATTGAGTGGCTATAGCAATTCAGTGGGTTCATATAATGAAGGAATTAAACCGCTTCAATATAATGCACAAAATGAAGTCATTAGTGATGATCATGGTAATGCGTTGAGTTATGATGCCTTAGGCGAAATGCTTGAGTTTGAAAACTCGCAAACAGGTGAGCAAGTTAACTATCAATACGATGCTGAAAGCCATCAAAGTGCTGAGAGTATACTCAATAACAAGGGAGAGGTACAAAATAGCCAGAGCTTTTATTACTCCACGGGTGATAAAGCGCAAATGATTGCTGAATCAGATAGTGATGGCAATCAATTAAGTTATTTATTTGCCGAGACTAAAATTGGGAGTATCAACAACAGTGATGAAGCCAGTCTTTATATTACTGATCAAGCCGGTTCTGTGGTGACACTAGTATCCAATAGTCAGTTAAGTCACGAGTATGTTTATAGTCTTTATGGTATTGAAACCGATTTGGATCAATCAACGACCAAAGCTAAAAATGCCCAAGGCTTTGATGGGCAAAGGACGGATAAAGCGACAGGCTATCAATTTTTAGGCAATGGTTATCGCGCGTATAACCCCATACTCCACCGATTTATGCAGATGGATGACATCAGCTATTCACCCTTTGGCAAGGGTGGTATTAATGGTTATGTGTTTGGCAATAATAATCCTGTGATGAATTTTGATCCGAGTGGGCATAGCATTCTAGGCATTCTAGCAAACATATTAGTTGTGGCAGCAATAATAACGTTATTCCCAATGATTCCTTTTGATCAGCTATTAGATGGTTTTGTAGCTGAGGAATTTGCAGAAAGTCTTGGATCTACCTTAGCTTCAACGATTGGTGGAGGTGTTGGACAGGCATCTCAGATTGGCATAGATATGACATTTGGTGAGTATCATCCAAATGCTGGTTGTGAAATTTTTTCAGCTGTGGCTGGTGGCTTTGCCACTGGTGTTGTAGGCGGTATGCTTGATGGTCTAGGGAATAGATTATTAGCCAACACATTTGGTAAAACACAAGATTGGGGGATTGTTGCCACCAAAATGACTAGAGGCAGTGTTTATGCAGTAAAAGGAGTTTTAATGGGGGGTGTTGGTGCTGGTGTCTCAGGTGGCGTGATGACGTGGTCGACTGGAGAAAAATTCAATACTGATGCTTTATGGGAAAGCGCTCTGATTGGCGCAGGGGCAGGCGCTATAGAATATACTTTTAGTGTACGAAAAAGCGAGATAGCAGATAATGTAAAGAGTGCTGAGGATAAGTATTTAAGCCATAAAGATGCAGCATCTAAGGTAAACACATGGGAAAGAAAGTTAAAGGGGGTGGCAGACAACCGTATTTATAAAATGATTAGAAACTTCATCGTACATCCTGCAACTTATGTTGCCGATGATGTCGGGGCAATCATCTATAGGTAATTGGTCGAGTAAGCCAGAGGAAC
>JAQCCA010000141.1 GCA_027621155.1 Pseudomonadota bacterium
TTTTAAAATAGCGGGCAATTAGCTTTTGATAGTTGATAAGTTGCGCACGATAGGCTGCTGTCTGAGTGCTCACAAATTCTTCTAACGATTCATTGCTCACTGGTGTGGCAAATTTATAATCAATAATATGATATTGATCATTATCAATAATAATTCGATCAGCAATGTGTTTTTGTGTCTTACCGAAGTTCAAATGAAGCATCACTTGTTCATGCATGCCGTGGGTATTAATAATCCAGGGAAATTGCGCTATTGTATTGCTTATTGCCGCTTTAGCTAAAGCATATGATCGGGCATGGTGGGCTTTGGCAATAGCATGTTGATGTAAGCAAAGTGTAAAATAATTATGCCAATGATAGATGTTATCTTTGGCGCTACTTAAGTAATTAAATAGTTGATGCAATGCCGAACCAATTTGACGATCGCTAGTTAGTACTAGTTCACTAAGATCAGGGTGATTTAAATCATTTTCTTTATCTGTTTTATCTGCATTATCAGCGTTATCTATTTCAACTGCTGCTTGATCATTTTCAAAGTTGGGTACGGCAGTCGTTGAATAGTTTTGGATCTGCTTAATGACTTTATAGTATGGTTTTGGTTCTTGATCAGCCGAAACAACTGACATATCATTGTTTGCGCTATCACACATAACCCAAGGCAGGTTTAATGGAGCCAAAAGTGCTAAAAAGCTATTATTGGCAGCTTTGATATCATTGCCATTTTCATTAACCGCAGTAAATAAAAGTGCTGATTTGGCGCGAGTGACAGCAACATATAAGAGTCGTTGAAGCTCATACTCAGCACGCTTTTTCTGCATGCTTTGGATGACTTTGAAAAGTGGCGGTGTTTCCTTGTCCCAGCTATGTTTAATAGGGCTTAACAGTAAATGGTCTTTGCCATCGCTTAGGCGTACCGTATCATGCAAGAAAAGTGGCGTATCATCGGCTTTGCCGCGTTTATCAAGTTGCGGCAAAATCACAAAATCAAATTCTAAACCTTTGGATTTATGGATCGTCATAATCAGCACATTGCTTTGTGATGGACTACTGACAAACTTATGTTTTAATCGCGCGATAAAGCGATCAAACTGTGCAATAGCGGTTTTGTCATCGGTTAAATGACTTTGCAAAAGGTTAATAAAACTTGCAAACAACGCGTGATCATTATGAATACTAAAACCATCAAGTGCTTGCCAGATGATTTTTAAGCGAGCTACCAAAGTGCTGCGAATACCATTGAAAAAAGCATTATTAATCCAGCTTAGAAAATAAAATGCCTTTTGTTGGTGGGGGTGGCTTTGTTGCATCTGAAGATAAACTGCTAACCTGGCATAAAATGAATGAGATTTCTCAGCTTGTTGCTCATTTAATTCTATTTGCTCAATCATTTGCAGTTCATTTAAAGAAAAGCCAAACACGGGCGATTGCAGTAAACTCACCCAGTAAATAGACTGCTCAGGATTGTTTAAAAGCGCACAAAGACACAATAGATCCATCACCATTGGTTGGTGGTAGAATGTTTCTATTTCATTTTCAACAACAGCAACTCCTTGAGCCTTTAATATAGGGACAAGATGCTTTAGGTGGCTACGTGTACGCACTAAAATGGCAATTTGATGATCTGGATATTTATTAAGGTGTGCTTTAATACTATCGGCAATAAACAGTGCTTCTTGTGTCAGGTCGGCAAATAATCGATAGTCAATAGCCTCTTGATTAATCTTTTGTGATAAGGTTGTTGCCGATGCGTAACTAATACCGCCATAGTTTCTATCATCTTCTTTAGGAAAAATGCTGCAAAAATGATGATTCACCCAATCAACAATTGATTTGTGTGAGCGGAAATTGCAATCAAGCTGTAAAAACTCCAGTGCCACTTGATTAATGCCATGTGTTTTAACATCTAGAAATTGATTGACCTCAGCCTGGCGAAAACGATAGATAGATTGCATTGGATCACCAACAATAAACAGTGTTTTGCCATCATTGGCTTGCCACTCAAGGGTGAGCATTTGCAGTAACTTAAATTGTAAAATTGAGGTATCTTGAAACTCATCAATCAAGAGATGCTTGATCTGATGATCAAGATACAGCACCAAATCAGTCGGCGCTTCATTGTTACCAAGGGCTGATAACGCTTGTAATGACACTTCATTAAAATCAAGCAAAGCGCGTGCTTTAAATACAAGCTTTAGATAGGATACCAAACGCAATGCAATACGCGCGATTGCACTTAATATTTGCCACTCTTGATCGTCCAATAATAAGCGCTCATACAGACGAATTTCAGCAACTAATGAGGTGATATCTAATAAACTGTTATCGCTAAAGGATTGCGTATAGCCAATAAGCCATTGGGCATAAGCTTTGGCTTTGGCATCTTTGGCGGGGAGACCTTGTCTTGCATTGAATGTTTTGCGAAAAGTATTGTCATTGGTAAAAAGCAGTTTAATCAGTCGTTGCCAAAAGGTCGGGCTGTCTTGAACTATTAGGGTTTCGTTATATTCGTTATCACAAAATGTCAGTATTTCATTTAGGGTGAGTTGGTTTTGATCAATATTTAACAATCTACTTAAGCATCGTTGAAGCTCAGCAAAAAGCGCCTGAAAACCAGATTCAATAATCGCTTTACTTTTTTTACTGCGAGTTGTATCCGTGTTTATTAAGTTAGATGATAATAAGATGCCAAGCCATTGTTCACGTCTGGCAAGCATACTGCTAAGCAAGCTTTTTACTCGAGTAATATCATTATCAAGATGGGCTAACAGATCGTGTAAATCCTGATAAAAAGGACTTTGTTGATGAGTGTCACTAATAAAGTCATCAATAGCTTGTTCGTATAAGAGCTCTGGTGTGTCACTGATCTCAGCATTAAATGCTTCATCTGTTTCAAACACCAGTTGTTTGGATAGGCTTTGACAAAAGGCATCAATGGTCATAATGCGCAAGCGCTTAGGACTCATTAAGAGCTGCCATTCTTTACGCCTATCTTGTAATAGGGCTTGTTGGGCAAGCTTAAAAGTAAGCTTCTTATGTGGCTCATCGGGTTCAGGATTATTTTGCGCAGCTAAAAGAGACTGATAAATTCGCTGCTGCATTTCATTAGCCGCTTTATTGGTAAAGGTTAGTGCGATAATTTCCTCAGGTGCTTCAACATGAGCCAGTAGATTCAAATAACGCTGAGTTAAGGTCTCGGTTTTACCGGAACCTGCAGGTGCTTGTACGATAAAGGATTTTTTAGGATTAAGCGCTTCATTGCGTGCCGCAGCATCATTAGGAATCATAATGTAAAGAGGATTGATTATGTTGAATGATATCCTAATCGATTCTTATCTTTTATTCATTATTATTACTGCGTTCATTTTTCAAATGGCGAATCTGTTCACTTGGAATTTGTAAGGTTTTAGCGACAACAGAAATTGGCACACCCATTTTAAGCATCGCCATGGCATCATTATAAACATGTGTCTGTAATGTATATGCTTGTGTGTTGTATGTGTTTTGCATTTCCATGATACGATCTCCTTTTTTGATGACTCAAAGCATAGTAGCGTAAAATTTGGTAGTATGCGAATAATTTTAATTCAACCAAGGATAACTTTTTAACTCGTCTGTATTTGATACTGTGTGACAATTTCACCATTAATTAAATGCGACTGAATAATCTCCTCAAGAACTTCAGGTGTACATGAGTGATACCAGATACTTTCAGGATAAACAACAGCGATCGGTCCTTGCATGCACACGCGTAGGCAATTGGCTTTGGTGCGATAGATTTCACCAGATTGTGAGAGTTTAAGCTCAGATAGCCGTTTTTTAAGATAATCCCAAGCAACGAGAGAGTCATCTTTGTTGCAACATTTATCAATGCTTTGATCACAACATAAAAAAATGTGGCGTTTAATGTTGTTCAAACCTAACGTTTGCGCTTTTTGGGTTAATAATTCATCTTGCATAACAATCCTTAGAAATTTAAAAGGGAATAAGGTTAAATAGCGGAATAAGAATTGGCGTTGCCAGAGTTAATACAAATCCACTGCTGATGGCGACAGGTACGGCTTGAATACCGATATGATCTTTAATGACTGGTAGACTAAAATCCATTGCCGTAGCACCACTATAACTCACCAGCTCAGTAGGAATACGTTTGGCTAACACGGGGATCACGATAATCGCGATAATCTCACGTGAGAAATCGATAAAAAATGTCATTGTACCAAAGTGGGCATCAATCAGCTGAGCATTTAAAATACTCGCTAAACTATACCAGCCAAAGCCGCTTGTGAGCATTAATGCATGTGATAATGGAATATCAAAGAAAATACCCAAAACAGCACCAACAGCAAGGGAGCTGATCATTAAGATAATAGCAATCATAATGCCGGTTTTATTCTTGAGAATTTGAGTGAGGGAATGACCCTCGCGGCGCATTTGGATCCCAATAATAAATAAAGTCAGGATTAGAATGGCATCAATAATAAGTTCGATATGCAAAAGGGGTTTGTTGATAAATAGTCCAAGTAATGCACCAATAACAAGGTAAAGGAGATATTTGCAACTGGTTAGAATCGGTTTTAGCGGGCTTTGTGCTTTGACCATGTCGTGATGCGCTTTGATTGCGCGTTTTGGCTTTAAGCGCAAATAACCATAGACTGCTAATACATTGATAGCAAACAAGGCGGCAATAAAGCTTAAGGTAATGCCAAGCATTGAAACAAGCTCACCTTGCAGTTTATAGATAAGCTCGCCAAAATTATAACCCATGACCGCAATAATCAGACTAATCATCGCTGAGAGTAGTTTATTCATCAGCTTGTTAGATAAGAATTTCAGGTCAATAAAATAACCAAGAATTAATGCTGATAGAATAATAAGTGCTTGAATCATTTACTCACCACTGATGCTACATTGTTTTATGAGCAGTGAACCACTTTGGATGCGTGAAAAAGGTTCAATATCATCACCCATCGCAATAATATTTTGCAGCATGTCGCTTAGATTGCCGGCAATGGTAAAGTTATCAATCGGATAGCAAATTTCACCTTTCTCAACATAATAACCCATTGCGCCTTGTGAATAATCACCTGTGGTAATATGAAAGCCTTGCCCCATGGTTTCATGGATAATCACGCCCTTATCGATCGATTTAATCAGGTTGTCATATGATTGCGTGTTATTGCTATGAACTGTTAAGTTACTTATGCCACCGGCGTTACCTGTCGTTTCACGCTTTAGCTGACGTGCGCTATAACTGCTTAATAAATAGCGATTTAAAACGCCATGGGTAATAATCGGGTTTGCACCCAAGTTAACACCCTCATTATCATAAGGTTGATTGCCAAGCGCTTGTGGAATATTAGGGTTTTCAATGAGACTTATATCGTGCGTAATGACTGATTGATTAATTTTATCCAAAAGGAAAGTATCTTTATGGTATTGGCGTTGTCCTTTGATGGCGGATAATAAGGCACCCCAAAATGATCGCGCAATAGCTGGCGACAGTAGAATTGGCAATTGTTGACTTTGAATGCGTCGCGGATTTCTGCGATCTAGCGTACGCTTAAGTGCAAGTTTAGCAATATGCTCAATACTTGGCAGCGTGGTAAAGCCATGCGCGCTATAGTAAGCATTATCACGTTGCATGCCATGATTATCTTTGGCAATAAGCCCCATGCCAATGCTGTGACGTGTCTCAGGATACACATGCAAAAAACCGTGGCTATTAGCAAAACCATGCAAAATTTCAAAACTATCAATATCAACACCTTCAGAATGATCAATATCATTATTCTCAAGTGCTATTGCCTCGCAATGCTTGGCATGTTCAATGAGTTTATCAATACTAAAGTGTGCAATCGGTTGATAAAGCTCAGGCATTTCAGATGGTGTGCATAGAAAGCGCTTGTCAATGACTCCGGCAAAAGGGTCTTTCTCGATAAAGTTGGCGATGGTTTTGGCATTATCAATAATCGATAGAATGCTTTTCTCACTGAGATCAGAAGTTTCAGCGTAACCGGTTTTGCCTTGATGATAAATAGTAACACTCAGCTGCTGAGTAACATTATATTCTAAGGTTTCGGTCTGCTGATCGCGAACGGCAATAACATGTCCTTGGTCATAGCTGCAATTGATTTCAAAAGCATCGATATTTTTCTTATGCAGCACGAGACTTGCAAATTGAAGAACATCTTG
>JAQCCA010000142.1 GCA_027621155.1 Pseudomonadota bacterium
AGCTTGGTTTTAAATAATAGCTTCTGCGTGGTTGATCGAATAATTTTGGCAAGAATAAGTCCAATAATAAAGATAATCAGCGCAAGAACAACACTGGGTAGGTGCTCTAAGATAAGCGATATGATCCATTGAAAATATTGATTAATATTCTGTGCGTGAAACTCCATGAAGTCAGTCCTTTAAGTCTAAAGATTTATTGATGGAGCTAAAGTTACAGAAAATAGCAAATAGTGCAAGTGGAAATGTGAAGAAGTATAAGGTGTAAAATTAGAAACTATATTTAGTTTATAACTTCATTGATTTGATGATCACTAGTGATATCTTTCTTATCATGAATATATTTATTTAAAATTGGGCGTGACAGCCACATAATTAAGGCAATAATCAAGGTGACGATACCAATTTCTGCAAACACCCCTGTATAGACATGGAGACTTTCTACTGTGCTTAATGTTACACCACTTGGTGGAGAAGTCATATTGCCGACAAATGCGCTTAACGGACCCGCTAGCATTGATGTTAAGAACCAAATACCCATAACAAAGCCAGACATGGCGCGCGGGCAAAGCTCTGCAACCATGGCAACACCTAAGCCTGAAACAAGAAGCTCACCAACGGATTGTAAGGTATAAGTTAATACCATCCACCAAGGTGAGGCAATCCCCGTTTCTGCTGCAGTAAAGCGTGGTAAGTACAGTACTAAAAATGCAAGCCCACATAAGGTCATACCAAAACAAAATTTAGTGACATGTGTACCCGGTAGTTTTCTATAAATCACGGCTAAGATAGGTGAAGCGATAATAATTACGAGTGGGTTTAATACTTGGTAAGAGGCAGCTGGAATGGTCCAGCCAAACAGATTATTGTCGATGTTGTGCACAGCAAAGAATGTTAATGAAGTAGGCATTTGAAAGTAAAGCACAAAAAAGACAATGCCTTCAAGAATCAAAAGAAATGCAATGAGCATACGAATGCGATCAGAGCCTTTTAAGCTGAATGCAGTTTTTAAGAAGTACAAAAAACCACCGGCAACAACAATGTAAACAATCGTGTAACAAATCTCTGTATGCGGTAGCAGTTTACCAAAAACAATAACAGCAACAATTGAGGCAACAATGATAGTTATTAAACGACCAAAAATCATTGGTTTTGCACCAGCCTCGGTTGAGATGGAGCCTAGAACTTTATAAAAGACAAAGTAGTTTAAAAGACCAAGTAATAAGCCAAAAGCACTGATCCAGAAGGCTGCTTCCCAGCCAAAAGCTTGTGCGGCAACTGGGGCAATTAGCATAGAAACGAATGAACCTAAATTGATCGCCATATAATATAAGGTCATCGCACCATCTAAAGCAGGATCGCCTTTTTCATATAACTTAGAAATAAGTGATGATGGATTTGCTTTAAACAGCGCATTACCGACAATAATCCCACCAAGCGCGTAAAAGATAGTGCTCTTGGTTGACATTGCTAATGCCAGATATGCGATAAACAAAATAACAGCCCCGAGTGCAACGGTACGCTTGGCACCTAGGTATTTATCGCCAACATAGCCGCCAACCCAAACAAAGCCATAAACAAAGGCTGAAAAAGAGCCAAAAGTATAAATACTTAGCTCCTGGCTAAAGCCTAAGTGACTTACAAAGTAGAGTGCTAAAATTGCTTGGGTTGATTAATAACCAAAGCGTTCCCATAATTCGATTCCCCAGATCACCCAAAATGGTTTAGGCAGTCCTCTGGAGGCAATAACCTCATTTGACATGTAATTTCTCCCGTATTTTTAATAACATTTAGAATCAGAAGTTATACCCATCGCAAACCACTTTGCAACTAACCACCGCAAAATGATTTATGATGGATATATAACAAGAAATCAATAAAGTTACAACGCCTTACAATTAGTGATGATGCATCGTAACTCTCTAGATTATATGTTTTGACCTCTTCCGCTCTGGCAGTATTTATAAATCCTTTTATGATTAAAAGCAACCGAAAACAAGTAAACGACTGTAAATTTACTCCATTTTTTGGTTGTTCTATCATTTGATACATTTTGTATGATAATTTTCAGTACCGTTTTTGCTGTTTACTGTAATTGTATTACGAGAGTTGCTGTGCTTAAATGACGGTGCAGATCACGCTAACTAAAATAAGGAAGTTCAATGGATAAACAATTAACATTAATATTAAGAGGTGTATTGCTCGGCAGTTTTATGGTGACAGCTGCATTTGCAGGTGCTAAAGCACCCAACGAGGTGTGCAAAGAGGGTGTATGCTCATTGCATTTGAAAAATATGTATTTATCTTATCAGTTGCAATCAGATAAAAATATCAAGTTTACATTAAGTGCCAAGACAACGGGATGGGTTGCCGTCGGATTTGGTGTTAATAATACGATGGCAGACGCGGTAATGGTATTGGGGTATGTTGATACCGATGGCAAAGTACAGTTATCACAGGAGTATGGGGTGAAGGGACGTCCACCACATAAGAGTGTTATATCTTTAGGCGGGACGCCAGCGGTTAAACTGGTTTCGGGCAAAGTGGAGAAAGGGCAAACAACCATTAGCTTCACGCTGCCAATGACGCCATCATCTGCTAAATATAATTATACGTTTACTCAAGGTGAAGATATTCCCATAATATTAGCTTATGGCAAAAATGGCGCAAAGAATTTCACTAGTTATCATCAATATCGTACTAGCGCAGAGATAAAGTTGCCTAAATAAATTAATTTGCCCAAGTATCTCTAAGATTAACAATTTGATTAAAGACAATATTGCTAGCGCTATGATCAACTTGATCAGCACAAAAATAGCCTAAACGATTAAACTGAAAACGTGTTTCAGCTTCGACCTGTGCTAATGAAGCTTCAAGCTTGGCATTGTTGATAACCACTAAAGAGTGTGGATTTAAGCCTTGCTCTAAATTGTCTAAGGCAGCGGGGTTTTCGCAGTTAAATAGGCGGTCATATTGCCTGATTTCAGCATTGATGCAATTATTAGCATCTACCCAATGGAGCATCCCTTGTGGTTTAATGCCATCGTTTGGTTTTTTACCGCCTAGTGTTTCTGGTAAATAGCGACATTTCAATTTGGTGATATGACCCAAATGATCTTTTTCAAGATCATAGCATTCGATCACGTATGCATTTAACAAACGCGCGCGTCCATTTAAGGAGAGCTTTTTGTGACCTTTCTCTAATTGCGCCATGAAATCATCTTGTTCAATATAAATACGGTTTGAAATGCTAATATCTCTGCGTCCAAAATCAGGGTTTTGTGGGTGATTCGGTACATTGAGCACTTCGTTTGCTAGATTATTGATTTCAACCAATAACGGCTTTAATACGGCATTGCGACGTTCAGCTGTTTGATTTAAATCATCACGAATGACCTCTTCAAATAAGCTGTAATCAGTAATGGAGTCTTGCTTTGAAATGCCGACAAGATCAATCAAGCGACGAATAGCAGCAGGTGTCACACCACGACGACGTAATCCGCGAATGGTAGGCATTCTAGGGTCATCCCAGCCAGAAACAAGCTTGTGTTCAACAAGGTATTTTAGTTTGCGTTTGCTAGTGATGGTGTAGTTTAAATTCAAGCGTGAGAATTCGATCTGTTGAGGTTTATTCTCAAACCCACACTTTTCAACAACCCAGTCATACAGTGGGCGGTGATCTTGGAACTCAAGGGTGCAAAGTGAGTGAGTGATGTTCTCAATAGCATCAGAGGCAGCATGCGCGAAATCATACATAGGGTAAATACACCAAAGCTCTCCAGTATGCGGGTGAGTTACTTTCTTAATGCGATAAAGTGCTGGATCTCGCATATTTATATTGCCGGCACTCATGTCAATTTTAGCGCGTAAGGTGCACGTGCCTTCATCAAAGAGACCTTGGCGCATTTGTTCAAATATTTGTAAATTTTCTTCAATACTGCGTTGGCGATATGGACTGTCTTTACCGCTTTCAGTTAGTGTGCCGCGGTGAGCGCGCACTTCATCTGCCGTTAAGTCACAAACATAGGCATTACCCTCTGTAATTAGCTTAACCGCGAGAGCATAGAGTGTTTCAAAGTAGTCGGAGGCGTAGAAAAGGTTATCCTCCCAGTCAAAGCCAAGCCATTTGACATCTTCTTTGATTGCTGCAACAAACTCTGCTTCTTCATTAGCAGGGTTGGTGTCATCAAAGCGTAAGTGACATGGTCCTTTTTGGTAAGATAATGCCAAGCCAAAGTTAAGGCAAATCGATTTGGCATGTCCAATATGTAAGTAGCCATTAGGCTCTGGTGGAAAGCGTGTAATCACCTTGCCATGAGTTTTATTGTTAGCAAGATCTCTATCGATAATATTACGTATAAAATTGGTCTTGTGTGCAGTTTCAGACATTGTTTGCTCAGGTTTATTTAATTAACTGCGTTATTGTAAAGTGCTTTATCAGCGAGCTCAATAGCAAGCTTAGTAAAGCGAATAAAATTTTGATAAAGTTGGTTAGCGTGGGTTGTTCATTTTTATTTGGCATATTATTATATTTATGCACAAAACAATGGAGAAATTTACAAAAATGCTACTTGATCAGTTGAAAAAATGCGGAATTAATGAAACAAAAGAAATATTCCACAATATTTCTTATGAAGGCTTATATGATCACGAAACGTCAGCAACTGCTCAAGGGTATGAAAAAGGTGTTGAAACAGCTACTGGTGCTGTTGCTGTAGATACGGGTAAATATACTGGGCGTTCACCAAAAGATAAATTTATTGTTGAAACGGCTGAAGCCAAGAAAAATGTTTGGTGGGCAAAAGATGGCTCAGACAATAAGGCATTGTCTCTTGAAAGCTGGCAGCACTTAAAAGCATTGGCAACGACACAGCTTAATGATAAAAAACTGTATGTTATGGATGGCTTTTGTGGTGCTAATCCTGAAACACGATTGTCTGTGCGTTTGGTGACTGAAGTTGCGTGGATGGCGCATTTCTTTAAAAATATGTTTATTCGCCCAACAGCAGATGAGCTTAAAAATTTCACACCGGATTGGACAATTTTAAATGCATGTAAAACAAAATGTGAAGATTACCAAAAATGGGGTTTAAACTCAGAAACTTTTGTGGCATTTAATATTGCTGAGCGTATGACTTTAATCGGTGGTACATGGTACGGTGGTGAGATCAAAAAGGGCATTTTCTCGATGATGAATTACTTCTTACCATTGCAAGAAATCGGCTCTTTCCATTGTTCTGCCAATGTCGGTAAGAAAGGTGACTCAGCACTATTCTTTGGCTTATCAGGTACAGGCAAAACAACACTTTCAGCTGATCCAAAGCGTGAGCTTATCGGTGATGATGAGCATGGTTGGGATCATGATGGCATCTTTAACTTAGAAGGAGGATGCTATGCTAAAACCATTAATCTATCTAAGGAAAATGAGCCAGATATTTATCATGCGATTCGCCGTGATGCATTACTTGAGAATGTTGTGTTAAACGATGATAAAACGATTGATTTCGCATCAAATGCTAAAACTGAGAATACACGCGTCTCTTACCCTATTTACCATATTGATAATATTGTTAAGCCTGTATCTAAGGCAGGGCACCCAACCAAGATTATTTTCTTAACCTGTGATGCCTATGGAGTGCTGCCTCCTGTGTCAAAGCTATCAATTGAACAGGCAATGTATCAGTTCTTATCTGGTTACACGGCAAAAGTTGCCGGTACTGAGCTAGGTGTTAAAGAGCCAACAGCTGTGTTTTCATCCTGCTTTGGTCAACCATTTTTATTACTTCACCCAACAAAATATGCTGAGATTTTAGGTAAGAAAATGCTTGAGCATGGTGCCAGTGCCTATTTGGTTAATACCGGCTGGACGGGTGGTGGATATGGTAAAGGGCATCGCATTTCAATCAAAGATACACGTGCAATCATTGATGCGGTACTTGATGGTTCGATCGATCATGCGCCATTACGCAAAGATGAAATGTTTGGTTTTGAGATTCCGCAAGCTTTGCATGATGTTGACAGTAATATTTTAAATCCACGCAATACGTGGACAGATAAAGCCGCCTATGATGCTCAATATCAGAAGCTTGCTGAAATGTTTGTCAATAACTTCAAAAAGTTTACCAATAATGACTTAGGCAAAAAGTATGAGCAATACGGCCCAAAGTCTGACGCCTTGGTTTAATTTGTG
>JAQCCA010000143.1 GCA_027621155.1 Pseudomonadota bacterium
TTCTTTAACTCGTCTTTTTCTTTCTTTAACTCGTCTTTTTCTTTCTTTAACTCGTCTTTTTCTTTCTTTATAAACCAGATTGATATTGCTAAATTCTTTATATAATAAGGCATACGCACTATTATAAAGCAAGTTAATTAGCTAACTTTCTAACTCAGATTGTTTTTTATTCAACGATTTACAATCTATCTAATAGATAAATAAAATAATAGATCTAATCTATCTAAGATGAGATTGATTGACTTTTTAAGTTCTAATTTTAAAATGAGTTAAAATTGAAGAACATCGAAAAGAACTTATGAAACTAATTAATAAAAAAATAATGAAGTGGACTATTATCTTTAGCTCATTAATAGTGTTATTTCCTCAGTTATCTATAGCATCTGTAAAGCTATTAACGTCAAATGAGGTAAACACATGGATAGAAAAATGGACACATGAAGAAAAAATGCCATTTCTAATGGGTGTTTTAGCAAACGTAGATCAAAAAAATCATGCTCAAAGCAGAACAGTGGCAATTAGAGAAATCACAGACAAGTACATTTTATTTTTTACTCAAAAAGGTAGTAGCAAAGTCGATCAGATAAAAAATAACAATCATGTTTCAATGACGATAATATTACCGAATCATAAGCGACAAATCATATTTGATGGAATTGCTGAACCAATATCTAAAAAAGAGAATATTGCCTATTGGAAAACTTACCCAAAAAGTGCGCAAATTAGATTCTTGGCTTATGGTCCAACTTCAGGTGAAGTTATAGATAGTAATAAAAAATTAGACGATTTAGTTGCTAAGTACCAAAAAGAATATGCAAATAAACCACCAGTTTACCCAGAGTCTTATGTTGGTTATAAAATTTATCCTTCAGCAATTAAATTATATCAAATGAATGACAGTAGAATGTCAGATTCTTATATCCTTAAAAAGGATGATAGTAAATGGCAATTAATTAGGGTGGTACCATAGAAACTAAGCAATATTTAGCATGGATAATATTGCTCCTATCTGCTCATTTGCCATAAGCTCCTGATACTTGTTTATAGCGTTAAAGGCTATTTTATTGATTACGCCATTATTTTCAACGATTACGGACTGTTCCTTAAATACTAGCTCTATTACCTTCATTGGATTATTAATTTTCACATTTTAGCAATGTGTATATTTTAGAATCTGACTAAAAAATAGGAATACGTAAAAAACACCTACTCATTTGATCGTAATTAAATCAGGCTAATTCACCGTACAGTACAAGCTTCTTGTATGATAAGTTAACTTGTTTTTTTGTTTCCTTACCCCAAATTGAACATACTAGCTCAGTTATGAAATCATCAATTGGGAAATCGTTGCTATTGAACATTAAAGGAAGCCAGCCCTTTAAATAGCTTATATATTCATCTGAATTGTAATAAGGAATTTCTTCTATTGAAGAGTTACTTTTGATAATAGACAAGCTATTATCATTTATTATTTTGGCATATTGCTCTGAAGTTACCCAATACTTATAAATTGATTTATCAAGCCAACTTACCCATGATGCTTTCTTTAGTAAGTCTATTATTGGTGACCAGTAAGGCGACTCTTTTGGGTATGTTACGATTAAGAATCTACCATCCTTTTCCAGAAGGTCATGTACTTTTTTAAAGATGTTATTAATATCTCCACACCAATATATTGAATTAAAGGCAGTTATAAGGGAGTATTTTTTTTTCGTATCATAGTTGAGTATTGCTGATTCTACGAATGTAGTCATTTTATTTGAATTATGTTTATTAGCAAAATCAATCATGCTATGAGATGAGTCTATGCCTGTGATGCAACCATATTGTGACATGAGCCTTGTTATATATCCGTCACCACTACCAACGTCTAAAATTTTTTCATCATGGGAAAATTGATGATATTGAAATAAATCGATAGCTATTTTTTTTTGCAAATCAGAGTTTGTGCAATAATATTTGGCATCTAGTTGATTAGTCATTTTTTCTTACTTGATTATAGGTCTTTCATATTTAATGATAGTATCCTTATAGATAAGATCAAACATAATATAAGCATCTTTTGACTTTAAATACTCAATAATTTCAGTTGGGCGATGTAATCCTATTTTAGTCCTTATATGAGATAATTGTCCTTCTACAGTTCTATGGCTTTTGGAAAATATTATAGCAATGTCTTTTGGTCTGTATGATCTTAACCAAAGAGATAAAACACGCACTTCTATTTCAGTAAGCGGAATGCCGAGAGCATAATTTAATGCACCAATAATTTTGGATGGGTCTCTAAAGTTCGTTGATTTATTGATATCAAGCTCAATATTTTTAGACTTCATTATGTCAGTAATGTTCGCAATAGCATGATAATAGCAAACTTGATTATCTTCACCGAATTTAAATGTTGAGCTACCTTTATACTCAATAAAATGCCCAGTCTCTTTAGCTCCCATAAACTCGCCTAAGTGAGAGCCTTTGCACGTCCAATTAGAAATAACGGTATTATTTTCGCAGATGATTAAGTCAGTTTTGTAAGAGACATCGGGTAATGCATCAAACCATTTTTTAACAATTTCTTTTTTGGCATTACCTCCAATACTTGTTGAGATAGGACTATCAACAACTGAAAGTCCACCAAAATAATCATCAATAACCTCTAAAGATTTATCATTCCACAGTGTATTTAGTAGATCATCAACTTGTTTTTTATATATCGCAGATTTGCTTCTCATGTGATGCTACTTTGGATTTAAGGACTTCATAAGTACCGCTTTGACATTGTCGCGTATAGTAGTAAATTTTTTATTGGTATGCAAATCAACCAAATCCAATTCTAATCTATATGCATTACAAGCTGAGCAAAGAAGTAACTTATTGTTATAGTTAATCAAGCAAATATCATTTTGATAAGCGGGTTCATTAGAGAAAAATAGTATACTACCTTTTGGGAATAAAGGATTGTAGTCATCATTTCTTATATTGATTGCAAAAGCATATTGATCTGCAACTTCAATACTTTCATTTGTTGACTTTCCATTAAAGTCGATAAAACCAACTTTGTAATCACTTTTTTTCAAAAGCAACGCATTAAGTTCATGTGAGCATAATTCTTCAAAATCAACACCAATAAAATTAGCAATCTTTCTTTTTGTCATTGGTTGTAAATCTTGAGATGGGTTGTTGATTATTCTAGATAAGGTTGAGTGACTCATGCCTATATGTTTGGCAAATTCTCGTAGCCCCACATTATTTTGTCTCATGTACTCCTTTAAATTCTCAGCCAGCATATTCATAAACTATCTAATCTCTTTCATTTCAAAGGTGATGTTATCAAAAAAAATAATGTACACATTGATCAATATAGTAAATAGCAATACAAAAACCATAAAAAACCTAATAGACCACTTGAACCATTAAAATAAACCAGTTATCATGAAAATATGAAATTTATAAATTTTGCATTAACGTAAGGTGTGTATTTGATGGAAAACAAGAAAAAGAGTAAGACTGCCCAGCTTCATGTATGTAGGTCTTTACATCTTAAATATAAATCTTATTGCGCAGCTTTAGGTAAATCATTGCAAGAAGTTACTGAAAAATTGATCTCAACAGAAATAAAAGAAAGTTTAGTTGAGTGTGATTCTTCTATCTCATCAATTAAAAATCAATACATAGATCATAATAACACTATGCAAGGTGGGGGCAGTAGCAATGGCTAGAAGACATTTAATCTTAAGCTTAGGTTTCATGGCTTCTAGCTCATTGTGCTTTGCAACTTATCCTGTAATTGGTGCGCCTAGTATTGGTTACGTTTATGAATATTCAGCTCAAGAGTTAAAACAAGAACAGAAAGCGCTAAATGAAATACTGATAGCATCACAAAAAATTATAAATCAGACAAATAACTTAACCCAAGAAAAGGAAAAAAGATGAATAATACAAAGACTAAGAAACTAACGCTATTAGCAGCTTTGGCAGCGACAACCATGCTATCAGGTTGCGCGTCTGTGATGTCTGCAACAACCTCATTATCCGATGAGCGTGTGGTAGATCATGCTGCACCGGTTATTGGTGTTAAACCAGATCAATTGACGGTATTAAAGCGTAGAGAGGGTGGCGGTGGTTCAACGGTTGTCACGCTTGAAACCAAGAAAGACAAAAAGCATTACACCTGCGAATTTAATAGTGGCAATCTCTTTTCATTGTGGACGGTATCAGCACCTTATTGCTCTGAAGGTGATTCCGTTAAGTTTAATCAAAGCGTTTGAGATTAGGTCTTGTCATGACGAACTTCCAAGCAGCTTTCCCCACACTAACGGATAAAGAGTGCAAAATACTAGCGTATTTTTCACCGGCTATTCAGGCGGCACTGGTGCGCTCTGATTTAACTGATATTTTTATCAATGAAACAGCAGTATTCGTTAAGACACATGGCGAGCAAGCTTATTTGGAAGACGTTAAGTACAACATTAATTTCATTATTAACCTGATTGCCACAAACAAAGGTTTGATCATCAATCAGGACTATCCAAAGCTAGAAACAACGATAGGCACGTTGCGTATAACGGCAATGATTCCACCGTTAACCAATGCGCCAGAGATGGCAATACGTAGACTAAATGCCAATGTCATTTCTCTTGATCAGTATGTCAATAATGGTCAAATGACACTAGAACAAAAAGGCGTTATTGATAATGCAATTGTCAATCGTGCAAATATTCTAGTGGCTGGCTCAACAGGTTCAGGCAAAACGACTTTAACCAATGCCATATTGGGGCGAGTTGCCGAGTTGGATGATGCGGGGGAGCGTCTTGTTATCATGGAAGATACACGTGAGTTGATCACGACTTTAAAAAATGTAACTTCCATGATGACAACGAAATATCTCAACATGACCGACTTACTGGCAACAGCTATGCGTCTTAATCCAGATCGAATTATTGTTGGTGAGGTCAGGGATAAGTCAGCATTAGATTTGCTTAAGGCTTGGAATACCGGTTCACCTGGCGGGGTTGCAACCATTCATGCCAATGGTTGTCAGGAAGCTTTACAGCGTCTGGTTGACTTATCAATGGAAGCAGGTGTGCCTGCGCCAAACTCACTTATTGCCCATACGGTTGATTTAATCATCTTCATTGGCACGGAAAAATCTAGCAGTGGGTATGTTCGTAAAATTAGAGATATCTCCATGGTGGGCGATTATGACCGCGTTAATAGCAAGTTTTTATTAACACAACCATAAGAAATAAAAATCAAAAAACATGAGAAGGAAATATATCAATGAAAATCATCAGTAAGCTCAGAAACAAAATCACAGCAATAATGCTTCTAGGTTTATCCAGCATCAGTAATGTGTTTGCCAGTACCGCAGGTGCCGGCTCTGATAACTCGATTATTGCTACCTTAAAAGTCTTGCAAGATTTTTTTACAGGGGCGTTACCGACAACTATTGGCATGGTAGCCATTGCGATTGGTGGTGTCTTTATTGCCGTTACAGGCGACATCCAAGGCGGTGGTAAAAAAGTTGCTGTGATTGCTTTGGGTATTGGTATTGCTTTAACAGCCGTTAATATCTTTAGCTGGCTTGGCATGAAATCAGCGATTATTTAGTTATTGAGCATTCGAGGAGAGGTGTAAATGTCAAACAGCTACGCAACAGGCACAATCAAAGCGTTTAATGAATCCGTAGCACAGCCGGCACACTTTGGTGGGATGGATATTGTCTTTTTGATGTTTAATATTATGACTGGTGCTTTTATCATTATTGCTTCTCACATGTCTTGGTATGCCGTTAGTGCGATTCCAATTTGTATCACGCTGCACTTTGTTTTTAAGTCATTAAATAAAAAGGACATTTTTGCATTACAGGTTTTAAAAGCAAACAGCCGTTTTTTTATTGGTAAGCATTGTAGTTATTTGACCGCGCAAAGGTCTGTAAAAGGCATGAACTATAATTTCCGTCCTGTCTCAATTAGAGATGAACGAGTTATGAAGCTTAAAAGAAGAAAATAAAAAAAATAAAAAAAATAAAAAAAGTCAAAAACTAAGAGGTATCCCATGTCAGCCATTAAAGCCATCACACAGAATATTCAAAAGGCATTTTTTAATGACCCTGCGGATAACACCAGAAAAGCCATTAACTTTTTA
>JAQCCA010000144.1 GCA_027621155.1 Pseudomonadota bacterium
TTTAGGTAACAACATTGTAACCATTATGCACACTGAATTCCATACCAACAGAAAAGGGAAAAGAGCCTAATAAATGTCATAAACAATGGCCAAGCAATAATCGGGCCTAAGGCGCCTAGAATTTGTGAGGCTTTGGCATAACAAACTGTTGATTCAAAAAACATTACTGCCATGGCAATAATCAACAGTTGATCTTTTAAGGTCATTTTTTGTGTGGAAACGGTTTGGGTTTGATGTTTGGTCTTAGCATTTAACATCGCAAAGTAGATAACATAAGGTATAAAGCCACCAACAAATAAAAAAAACCACGGCAATATCGCAAGAATGAAGGGGCTATTCACTTCATTTGTCAGTGCGGCATATGAACTTAATGCATAGGCATAGCTAGCCCCTTGAAGTGCGGAGCTTATTCCTGCAAAAATTGTAATTAAAATGGCAAATAATGCCACCTTAGTTGCTTTGTTGGTCGTGTTAGTTAAGGCTTCTTTCTCACGTTGTTGTGCGGCAAGCCCTGCCAATAATACACCAACCAATAAGAAAACAACCGCTACTATTACTAAACTGACAAATCCCGTGCTTAACTGCTGTTGTGGGAAGAATATCAGTGGGATAAGTGTCCCCCCTGCCGTACCAATACCAATATTGATAACAAAAGCGACACCAATACCAATATGCTTAAGGGCAACACTCAAACAAACCATGCCGATACCCCAGATCAAACCGGCAATTAGTGGAATAGCAATTGCCATGCTAGGTACCTGCAGTAGCAAGCCAAAAAATGCCGGATCGACTATCAAGAAGGTCAAAAGAGGGATAATAATAAATCCCCAGAAAGCAAAGTTAAGCCACATTTTGATCGGGTTAATTTGCATATGTTTTGTTGGGGTGGCAAAGCTGCCGTTTAAAATGCCAGCTAAAATCGAGAAAAATAAAGCGCTAATAATTATCATTTAAACAATCTCCCATAACAATCCATAGACTCCATTTGTATGTATCCTTAGATTTTTGTGTAATTAGGGCTATAAGATACAACTAAACGTAACAAAACCAAAGGCATTGTTACGTTTATTAGCAGGAGTTGAGGAGGTGCTTAAATTTTTACAATAAATGATAATCAAATGTTTTTCTTAATGCATCTTGCATGGGTACTTTAGGCGCCCAATTAAGGTGTGTCTTAGCATTCTCAATGGATGGCACACGGCGATCGACATCTTGATAGCCTTCACCGTAATAGTCTCCTGCAGTTGTTGCAATAATTTTGGTATTCTCAGCACGTGCTTGATACTCAGGATAACGTTTCATGGCATCAACGGTTAATTCTGCTAATTCTTTAATTGAATATTCATTATCCGGATTGCCAATATTAAAAATACGGCGATGTGCTTCGTTATCGCGTTTTTTAACAATCTCAATCAAAGCATCAATGCCATCATCAATATAGGTAAAGCAGCGACGTTGTCTACCACCATCAACCAGTTGTAAATCTTTACCATCGATAATATTTGAGACAAATTGGGCTAATACGCGGGCACTGCCTTTTTTAGAAGACTTGATTTCATCCTGTTTTGGACCAATCCAGTTAAATGGTCTAAATAACGTGTAATTAAGTCCTTCTTGCATGCCATAGGCATGAATCACACGATCAAGAAGCTGCTTAGAGCAAGAGTATATCCAGCGCGGCTTATTGATAGGTCCTGTCACTAAAGCGCTGGTTTCCTCGTTAAATGGAATGTCTTTGCTCATGCCATAGACTTCTGAGGTCGATGGGAAAATAAGATGTTTTTTGTGCTTAACGCATAGCTTCACAATATCAACATTTGACTCATAATCGAGCTTATAGACAAATAATGGATCAGAGACATAAAGTGCAGGGTTAGCGACAGCAACCAATGGAAAAATAACATCACATTTTTGGATGTGTTCTTCAACCCATGCCATATTCTCAAGCACATTATCTTTAACAAAGTGTAAGCGTGGATGATCCAAAAATTCAGTAATTTTATGATCAGAGAGATCCATGCCATAGATTTCCCAATCAGTTTCATTTAGGATCTTCTCAACCATGCTACTGCCAATAAAACCATTGACACCTAAAACTAATAATTTAACGGACATATTGTTACCTTTTTTATTCACTTGCTTTTGTGTTTTCACTTTTTTCACTTTTTTCAGTTTTTTTAGCGTGCGACTTATCTTTTGATTCAGTCGTTGTTATATAGTCTTTGATAATAAATCGTGGTCGCTTGCGTACTTCTTCATAAATCCGCCCGATATATTCACCAACGATACCAAGTCCCATTAACAGCATGCCAATGAGGAAATACATGATCGCAAAAAGTGTAAATACGCCATCTGCATCAGGACCAAAGGCAAGACGTTTAACAATCAGATAAATAAACAGCAAGATACTCAAAAATGACACGATTAAGCCAGTCATTGTAAAGAACTCAAGAGGTGCTTTTGAGAAGTTGGCAAAGAAGTCAAAATTATAACGAATTAACTTATACAAGTTATAGCTTGATGTGCCTTGTTCACGTGCGGCATGACGCACACCAACATCAGTTGGATTTGATGAAAAGCTATGTGCTAGCGCCGGCAAAAAGGTTGAGTTCTCACCGGTAGCAACAACGCGATCAATTACTTCACGTGTGTAGGCTCTAAGCATACAACCCTCATCAACCATATCAATGCCGGTTAACTTTAAGCGCAATGAATTATGCAGTTTTGAGACAAATAAACGCCATTTTTTATCTTGGCGATCCATGCGATAGCCACCAACAACATCATGACCTTGCTCGATTTTCTCTAACAATAGTGGAATATCCTCTGGATAGTTCTGTAGATCAGCGTCCATGGTTACGATAACATCACCATCAACATGCTCAAAGCCTGCCATAATTGCCATATGCTGACCAAAGTTGCGATTAAAGTTGATTATCTTAACTTCACTTGGGCGCTTGTCATGCATCTCACGCAATAGCTCGATTGATTTATCTTTACTGCCATCATTGGTAAAGATGACTTCATAGGGCTTGTTAATGGCATCAAGTGCCGGGAAAAGGCGTGAAAAAAGCGTAGGTAATACTTCTTCTTCATTGTAGATCGGAATGACCACACTTAAATAAGGCTTAGTCATATTAGCTCCTTAAGCTCTTAATATTTTATCGAGTGCGTTAAGCACATCATCTTGTTCGGCAAAGGTCATATCTGGGAAAAGCGGCAAGCTAATCACATTAGCACCAATTTTCTCGGCATTGGGGAAATCACCTTTTTTAAAGCCATATTTATTAGCGTAATAGGGGTATAAATGTGCGGCTTCATAATGCACACCACAACCGATATTATGTTGTTTTAGCTGAGTCATCAGCTCATCACGCGTGATTTTAGCAACTTGTGTGTTTAGTGTTGGCGCAAACAAATGCCATGCATGCTTGTGCTCAAACTGTGGTGCTTTTGGCAGAATGAGTGCGTCAAAATTTGCAAGCTTTTCATAATAGCGCTTTGCTAAAAGCGTGCGCTTCTCAATGAAACCGTCTAAAGCAGGTAGTTGGTGTATCCCAAGTGCTGCTTGCAAATCCATCATATTGTATTTAAAGCCAGGGTAAACGATCTGATAATGCGCACTGCCTTCCTTGCCAAAGCGATTCCATGCTTCACGATCCATGCCATGAAAACGTGTCAAAGAAATATGCTTAGCAATCGCATCATCACGTGTCACAACACAACCACCTTCACCGGTGGTCATGTTTTTATTCGGATGAAAACTAAAGACTTGCATATCGCCAAAAGTCCCTAGTTTTTTGCCTTTATACTCAGCACCAATTGAATGCGCTGCATCTTCAATCACGGTGAGATTGTACTTCTTAGCTAACGCGTAAATAGGATCTAAATCCACGGGTAAGCCAGCAAAATGCACTGGCATAATTACCTTTGTGTTAGGTGTGATTACTGCTTCAATTTTTGTAACATCAATATTGTAAGTATCACGTTCAACATCAACAAGCTTAACCTTGGCACCAACAATTTCAATGACATTTAAAGTGGCAGCAAAAGTCATTGGTGTCGTGATTACTTCGTCTTCTGGCTTTAAATCAAGTGCCAATAAAGCTAAATGCAATCCGGCAGTTGCGGAATTTAAACATAATGCATGTGGTGCGTTATGGTATTCTTGAAGCATGCTTTCAAACTTCTTAAGCTTTGGTCCTGTTGTTAACCAGCCGGAGCGTAAGCTCTCAACAACGTCGGCAATCGCCTCTTCTGAAATGCTTGGTTTGGCAAAAGGTAAAAATATATCTCTCATTTATTTGTCTCTATTACTGATTGATGTTGATTTATGGTTTTGCAACCAAATAAACGCCTAAAATAATCACAAAAATTCCGGCAACACGTGTTGCAGTCAGAGTTTCCCCCAATAAAAAATAACCGGCAATTGCGGTGACAATGTAGCCAATAGATACCATTGGGTAGGCCAAGCCAACAGGCACGCGTGATAACACCATAAGCCACACGACAAAACTGATGACGTAACACATAAGCCCTAGAATGACGAAATAATTCGTCGCGACTTTCCAGCCAATTGGCCAAATATTGGCAAGTGTGAAACTAAACTCTCCAATGCGATCCATGCCAAACTTCAAAAACACTTGTGCTGAGGCGTTTAATAGCACACCCAACAACAATAGACTCCATACAACAACGGTCATTTTTCATTACCCTCTTATGACTTAAGTAAAAATTCAAGCCCAAACCACATTCAATAGGCTAGCATTGTAATGATTTTAAGGGTTAAAGACAAACACATCGCATTAAGAAACAGAAAAACTAATCATGAGCGCTTTTATAAGCTTTATGTTTTGACTCTGGTGAATATATTCGTGACATTTATCGACTCCCATTACTTAGTTTGGCTATTGCATGCATAACCGAGCTATAGCTAATTTTTTCTTGTTCTAAACGTAAATTTTGAGTATAGATATTTCCAACAAGTTGTTGATATAAATGCTCTTCATCAACTGTTAGACGCAGTAATTTGCGATGCTCAGGCTTTGGCTCAACACCCCAAAACTCGCTATGTGCCAATAGGGTTTCTTGATCCATTAATATGCTTTTAACTCTGGGGAATTTTGCACGCAATTGGTCTAAAATGGCAAAACCGTGCGTATCAATATCTCCCCAATAATAGATATTCATGTCATTTAACCAGGAGATTTTTGCAAGGTGGTCAAAACCGTAACCTGCGCCAAATATAACCATACTATTGGCTAATTGCGGAAAAGATAAGAAATTGATTTCATTCTCGGTGATAAAAACATTTTTTAAGCTTTGCTGTATTTGTGGTAAAGATATCAGTTCTTTAAAATCATTATCTGCTAAAGTGAAATCCTGCTGTCTACCAAAGATAAACTGTAACTGTTGATCCAATAATCGAAAGCGTACGAATAAGGGTTTGGTTTTAAATCCCAGTTGCTTTTCAAAATTACGACTATTGAGTAGTGATAAATCTCGCTCAGTAAGCACTAATGGCAGCATCTGTACCAATAGTGCCTTGTTACGTTCAATAAATTTAGTGTCAACTGTTGCAATATCGACCTGTCTAAGATAAATATTTGGATTGGGATTTTTCTTTAACCAATCGATTACTTTAAGTAGGCGAGACCAGTCATCTGCAATCTCCAATGCCTTTAACGGATATTTTTCAAGCCATAGCAAAAGCTCTGGTTGAAACTGACGTGTATATGTAATCATTTTGCTAAATTGTTGATACGCTTGAAATTTTCCTAGCCATTTGACAGCACTTTCAAGATCAGGAATCGATGCGCCACAAGGGATGGTGTTTTCGCCCAATATACGATGGTTAATCGTCTTAAAATCAATGTCGGGGTAGTGATGTGCTTTGATTTCAGCAATCCATTTTCTCACCTCATCAAAGCGGTCTACTAGCTCTTGGGTGTTAGGTTTTTTGAAGCTTAAGCGTTTTGGAAAGTAACTTTCATCAGCTAAGATACTTCTAAGCAATACGCCGCTATTCCATAGTTTTAGAACTTCCTGTCGCAAGCATTTAGGTATAATACTCCCCATATTTTGGACCACAGATAGAGACACAAAAAGAGTCTCAAAAAATGCTAAACTGT
>JAQCCA010000145.1 GCA_027621155.1 Pseudomonadota bacterium
TACCATTGCAGGTGTCTTTAATGGCAAAATCCCACAGTTCAATTAACAAGCTGCTGGGCAGTTACAATTTGAAAAAGATTGCGTGGTTTTGTTATTGCATGCTGGTGACAAAACATCTCAACAAAAAGATATAAAGAGAGCTAAAAAATTATTAAAGGAGATTCATTTATGAAAATTAAAAGTTTTTCAGAGCACCTTGAAAAAAGGCTTGATAAAGAAGAAATTAAAGAAATTGAACAAGCGGCTAAAATTGAATTTGATGCGCTGCAAGCATTACAAAATGAAGTGTCACAGGCAGTGATACACTATATGTCTGATAACAATATAGGCTTTAATGACATGGTTTCAAAACTAGGTAAAAGCCCATCACAATTATCTAAAATAATTAAAGGAGAGGCTAATTTAACAGTATCTACCATAGCTCAAATATCTTCTATTATGGGTTACAAGCCTCATTTACACTTTGCTAGATAGGCGGTTTGATAAAGTATTTATAAGGTTTTAATGGTGTTTTTTTTGGTGGAGGCGGCGGGAGTTCTTACTGCACTTGGCTTCCTGCCAAGTTTGCAAGCCGACCTTTCGCAATCCGTGCTTCAGGCGTTCGCCAGCAAAAAGCTAGGTCGATTTTTGTGTCCTGGCTCACCCCGCGTCCCGCGAGTTCAACTGCAACGATAAATAAGTATATGAAACGTCATTGCTATATTATTGATTGTTAATTTGGTGGAGGCGGCGGGAGTTGAACCCGCGTCCGCAAACTCGCCATCTTCAGATCTACATGCTTAGACTTATCTATTATCTTTAACCTAAATTTGCCCGATAAATCAGGGCAGTATTTAAGCGAGTCTTAAGGTTTAACCGCAGTGTTTAGACAGACACGTTGGCGATCTTGTGAAAGATATGAACGAACGTAAGATAGATCCACAAGCAAATACTATCGGTTCGTGCGTATCTAGGTTCTTAAGCTAGATTAAGCAGCTTTAGCTACAGCTGCAAATGAGCTGTCGTTAGCCGCAACGCGTGCTTTATTATTTTTGCCAGTTATTAGCAAATTGTAACGTGTTTTACGAGGCAGATACACCCTCGGCATGCACCGTAAGACATGGACATTCCCGTCGAAGCCATATTCGCCCCCAGTGAGGTTTATTATTGTAGGTAAGGGCATCAATAAAGGCAAGTGGCAAGCTAAGTTATTTTGATTTTTTTGTTCATTTTAATGATTTTGATTTTTGTGCAAATCGAGCATAGATGATAATGCCAATCAAAGGGGCTAATAAACCAATAACTGAGACGGTGATTAACAAGACTCCTAGCTCACTATAGTTTGCTGGTGTGCTAATGGTGTTATTGCTATGATCGACGACTTCACGTGTGACGACAAAGATTTGATTAAGATATTTGCTAAATAGTGATCCTGCAGTTAAGGCTAGGTTCATAAAGCTTGCCATTAAAGCAAACCAGGTCGCGGCATTGCCCTTGGGTGCGTAACGCGCGATAAGCGCTAACATCGGAATCATTGCCAATTGAGCAAAAGGTGAGGCAATCGCGCTATCAATGAGCACAATAGTGCGTGCACCAAAACCAAAGTAAACCATTGTCCATTCATGTAAGCCATAATAAAGTGCGATAAGTGGCAGCTCTAATAAAAAACCTGCAACAGTGAGCCATAACAGCACCCATGCGATCGATTTCTCGGTGATAAGACGCGCGAAAAACCACATGCCAACAATCGACATAAAAGCACCAATTTGTGAAAGTGTGCCAAAAAAAGCTTTATCAAACCCTAGCACATCGATCATAAACCATTGCGCGCCAGGGCCAGCTGTAGGTGAGGCGCGAAAGATAAAGATCATAAGGGCTGCGACAAAAATAGCACGTAATAAATCTCGCGGTAATTCTTTGGTAATTGATTTAAGTAAATAGATAATAATCACTAACGATACGACAAAGACAATCTCTTGGGCAAAAGGAATATTACTTAAACCGATTACAATAATAAAAACAGCGTAGATCAGTCCACCAATAAGCACGGTTTTATTGATTGGTTTTCTCGGTACTTTATCCAAGCGAATACATAAAATACCGGTAATACTAATCAGTGGAATCACTAAGGTCAGTAAAAATAGATTTTGATAACTCATCACTTGTGCAAGCCAGCCACCAAGACCGGCAACCAAAAACATGCCTAAGCTTAAACTTAAGCGCCCCAAGAGTTGAACCATTGCAAGATCTTTGTCGATATCTTCTTGTGGGCGTCCCTCGCGTTCAACCACCTCAACACTCATCGCATCAGCAACGACATCTTGTAAAACAACACCAAGAACAGTCAAGAGTGATGATACAAAGAAAAGCGTATTATCAGGTGCCAAAGCAATAACAAATGACCAGCGTCCAGCTAATCCTGCCATAAGTAGAGAACCACAAACCATTAAAATCGCTGCAAGGTAGATATAGGCTTTGCGCTGTGAGCCAAACAAGGGCAGGCTGTCAACAAACTGCCCAAAAACCATTTTGATATTCCATGGCAAGCTTAGCCATACACCAATAACAATAAGGCTTTCAGCCGATAAGTTTAATTGCTCTTTGACAAAAAATGACTCGCCAATGCCCGAGAAGATGCTGCAACCATAGGCAAAATAAACCATCAACAGCGGTAAATAACGCAGGCGCATCGCTTTAATTGGTTGGATTAAACTATCAACTTGCATATTAAAATCATCCTTGCCTGATATTCCCTGTAATGTTAAGCATAGCTAAGATTATCTAATTTACAAAAATCATATCAAACGCACTAATCACGGCATTGTTTTGCCATGTTTTATGATACAATTGCCGCGTTTTATTAAGCTGAATGCAAAAATAGCAAATATCTAAAAGAATAAAAAAGAGTAAAAAAGTAAAAGAGGTTTTAATATGGCGGGTCACAGTAAATGGGCAAACATTAAACATAAAAAAGCAAAAGAAGATGCTAAGCGCGGTAAGGTGTTTACTAAGCTGATTCGTGAGATCACCGTTGCTGCACGCTTGGGTGGTGGGGATAAGGACTCAAATCCACGTTTGCGCGCAGCAGTGGCAACTGCATTGTCAAATAACATGACCAAAGATACGATTGAGCGCGCGATTAAAAAGGGTGCTGGTGGTGAAGAGGGTGGCAACTTAGAAGAAATTCGTTATGAGGGTTACGGTCCCGCGGGTGTTGCATTTATCGTTGATTGTATGACGGATAATCGCAATCGTACCGTAGCTGAAGTGCGTCATGCCTTTACGAAAGCCGGCGGTAACTTGGGTACCGATGGTTCGGTGGCGTATATGTTTAATAAAAAGGGCATTATCAGCTTTGATGCGGGCTTAGATGAAGATATGGTCATGGAAGTCGCCCTTGAAGCCGGTGCTGAAGATGTCGTGAGCTTTGATGATGGTGCGATTGATGTCATCACCGATCCCAATACGTTCTCAGAGGTTAATGATGCTTTAGAGGCTAAAGGCTTAAAGGCGATCTCAGCCGAGATTACGATGGATGCGGATGTTAAAACCAATATTGACGATGCCGAAATCGCACAAAAAATTATGAATATGATCGATCGTTTAGAGGATCTTGATGATGTACAAAGCGTTTATAGCAACGTCGAGTTTGACGAAAGTGTAATGGACGCGCTTAATTCGTGATTATCTTAGGCATTGATCCGGGCTCGCGTATTACTGGATTTGGTGTAATCAAAGTGCAGGCAAAAGAATGCTTGTATGTTACCAGTGGCTGTATACGGATCACTAAAGAAGCAACCGCTGAGCGCTTAAAGCAAATTCAAGATGGGATTAATGATATTGTTGCGGCTTATTGCCCAACGGAAGCGGCAATTGAGCAGATCTTTATGTTTCAAAATCCAGGAGCTGCATTAAAATTAGGGCAGGCTCGCGGTGTCGCAATGTGCGCTTTGGCAAATCAAAATCTCACAGTTAACGAATACTCAGCTAAACAGGTGAAACAAGCTGTTGTTGGAAATGGTAATGCAACAAAGTTTCAGGTGCAGCATATGGTGCAATCTTTTTTGCAATTAAGTAGCAAACCACAGGCTGATGCTGCGGATGCCTTGGCGATTGCGATTTGTCATTTTCACAGTCGCAATAGTTTGCAGTTTATTCCAGGTGCTAACAAAATTGTACGAGGACGATTACGATGATTGGAAGAATAAAAGGTGAGCTTATTGAAAAGCAGCCGCCATTGATATTGGTTGAAGCCGCTGGTGTCGGTTATGAGATATGGGTGCCAATGAGCTCAATTTACAAGCTTGGTGATGTCGGGCAGGAAGTGATATTGCATACCCATTTTGTTGTGCGTGAAGATGTACAACAACTCTATGGCTTTGCCACTAAGTCAGATCGCAGATTATTCCAAGAGCTTATTAAGATCAATGGCATTGGTGCTAAGATGGCGCTAGCGATCTTATCAGGTATGGATGGGGTGACGTTTGTTCGTTGTATTGAGTCACAAGATCATGGGTTGTTATGCACAATACCTGGTGTTGGTAAAAAAACGGCTGAGCGTATTATTATTGAGATGAAAGATAAGATCACAAAATTAGTCCTTGAGTTAGATGCTTTAACACAAAATATGCCACATACCACAGAAGATAGCACAAGTCGTACTCATGCAGGTAATACAAGCTATCAGTCAAGTTCAGTGGTGCACCAAGCAATTGATGCACTAGAAGCGCTAGGTTATAAGCGCAAGGAAGCCGAGAAATATGTGCAAAAAGTCAAAAATGAGGCGGATAGTGTTGAGAGCCTTATCCGTTTAGCATTGCAAGGGACGCAAAAGGCATAAAAGTTATTTGCTATAAAACATTCTCATTTTAAATAAAAACTTTGTTAAGCTAATCAGCGAATATTTTACATGGAAAAAATAGAAAGGTGAGAGATTAGCTTATGAAGAAAATTAAAAAAAATGAGAAAAATCGTTAAAATATTATCGTTACCACTCATAGGTATGGGCTTAATGTCATCAGCAGTTGCAATGACAAATTACCAAGGTCCTAATCAGACAAAAGCATTGTTTATATTACACAATGCGCATGTAAATCCTTTATACAAGACCGTGCTTCAAGTGCCTGCCAAAGATAACGTAAAAGGACATGCTAATGTCTATCAAGGAGAATATGCCGTATATATTCCTGTCAAAGATAACAAGCCATTACTGACTCTGTTAAAAGAAGTCAATACGTTGGCATATCCTGATATGGCAACAAGAGTTATGACAACGCCGCATATTAGTATTATTCAAGGTGTATTTAAGGGCAAAAACTATCAAGAGCTGGTTGCAGCGGTTACCCAATTGGCGAAAAATACTAAAGCGCAAGAGGTTACTTTAGCCAAAAACTTCAGCGTAGCAGGCGATACCTTATCTTTGGATGTTGCCGGAGATAATGCCTTCTTGAATGCACTTAATGCAGAGTTAACTGCCAAAACGCATCCCAATGCACCAACGCATCAAACGATTGTTGCTATTGAAGAGGGGCATGCTGATCTTACGCAAATGCAAAGTGGTAGCGCATGGCGTGATTATAATATTCCAGGCAGCAATCGCTCACATATCACAGCGGTTTATAACAAAGGTAATAGTGAATTGGCTACCAAAGCAAATAAGTTACTCAATAACAAAAGCTATAGCGTAATGGTTGATAGCATCGCGATTGCCAAAATGGATGATAATGGCAACTTATATGGCAAACCAATTTTTGTTGCTCAATTCAAATCATGACTTTAGTACGTTGTCCTTGGGCAAACTCAAGCCCAGAGATGCAAAACTATCATGATCACGAGTGGGGCGTGCCACTATATGATGAGCAAAGACTGTTTGAGTTTTTATGTTTAGAAGGAGCGCAAGCGGGCTTAAGTTGGCAAACGATCTTAAAACGACGTGAGAATTATCGCCAAGCTTTTTATGATTTTCAAATTGATAAAGTTGCTCACATGACGGCGGATGATATTGAAGCTTTAATGCAAAATCCTAGCATTATTCGCAATCGTCTTAAAATTAAAAGTGTGATTAACAATGCTAAAGTTTGGCTTCAACTATCCAAAACACAGTCGATGGTTGATGCGCTTTGGCAGTTATCC
>JAQCCA010000146.1 GCA_027621155.1 Pseudomonadota bacterium
CAAATTGTGCAATTTTGGGTTTTAAGTTCCCTGCGATATTTTCAAGTGTTGTTAAAGAGTTAGATTCCAGCAAATCACTTAACTGGCGCTTTGAACTATCAGTAATCACAGCGGACAATAAGGCGTCAATCGCATTGGCACTATTGACCATTTGCATTTTAAATAAATCTTCGTTTTGCTGACGCATCTGATAATAGTTAAAGATACCTAAAATAAAAATTGAGCAGCTAATCAGCAATATTAAACAGATACTTAAAAACTTTTTAATCGATAATCTATTATTAAGAAAAGTAAAGTAATTCGCTCGTTCCATAATACTCAAAACATTCAAAGTAACTAGGCATATAAGACATTATCCTAGTATGTAAGTGATTGCCCAATCATATCGGACTTATTAGGGATAATCCAGCATAACTGGGCGAGGTTTTTAATTGATAAAATAAATACTTCTACAGAGATTGACTATCAGGCTTGCCATCTTATTTATATTAAGGGTACGATAATCACCGACAGGGACATAAAAATATCTGATAACACACAATCATATAGCCTACAGCAGATTCATCATTCTGCTCTTTCGCATATGAAGCGTTGTTGCGATAATGTTAAAGAGGCCATAGAACGGGTTGTTATGCAAAGAAACCACAAGAAGTCAATGCATAGTATACTGCCCTTTTAATAACAGTAGTTCTAACCATTCTATAAATAGGGTAATAAGGAGATAGACGTGTTACAACCAACTAAACAAGATAAGTTTGACAACAAACCAGACAATATAGTTAACACGCTCAAGAACAATCACATCGAAAACAGTGATGATGACGATATCAATGATAATGATTATGCACTTGATAACTCTCTTAATGATGACGATGACAATGCATTTAACAACACAGAAGTTGATGCCCATGATTTTTCGCACGTAGATAATGACGCTACGCGCATGTATCTTGTAGATATTGGCTTTAGACCATTATTAACAAAAGACGAGGAATTTTACTATGCTCAAAAAGTACAACAAGGCGACTTAAAAGCAAAGAATATCATGATTGAGAGCAACTTACGCCTTGTTGTAAAAATTGCCAAACGTTATAAGCCACGTGGTAATAGCTTAAGCTTTCTTGATTTGATTGCTGAAGGTAATCTTGGCTTGATTCGTGCTGTTGAGAAATTCGACCCTGAACTGGGTTGGCGTTTTTCAACCTATGCTACTTGGTGGATACGTCAAAATATTGAACGCGCACTATTAAATCACCAACGCACCATTCGCGTTCCTGTCCATATATTAAAAGAACTCAATGTTTATTTGCGTGCGGCAAAAGAGCTAACTAAGCTTCTTGATCATGAGCCATCCCCTGAGGAAATTGCTGAGTTTATTGATCGCCCTGTTGAAGATATCCGCAAAATTCTCACCTCAACCGTACCAATGGATTCACTGGATGACTCCTATGATGATTCCAATCGTAGCATGCTCGAGACAATTGCCGATGAGCAAATCAGTGATCCAGAGGATATCCATTTACATCAAAAAGCCGCTCAATTTATTGATCAATGGCTTGATGAGTTAAGTGACAATCAACGCGCAGTGCTATCAATGCGCTTTGGTCTGCGCGGTTATGACATCCAAACACTTGAAGAGACAGGTACACAAATTGGACTGACGCGTGAGCGTGTACGTCAAATTCAGGTTGATGCATTACGCCGCTTAAAAGTAATTGCTGCGGCTAATAATATTGATGCCAACCTATTCTCTAAACAATAAGCATACTTATCACAAACCATTTTACGCTGAGTGTATAAATCAACCTTATAGCTCTGATAAAATTTTGTCATTTCAAGCAAGCACTGATAAAGAATAAACTGACCCTAACTTCTTGAGCACATAACGCAAAGGAAGCATTTTGTTCATATTACTTATCAGGAGAAATATTATGAAAGGCATTAAAAATATTGGATCTATCCTTGTTGTTATCGCAAGTATTTTAGGTATTATTTTCGCAGCGACACTTATGAGCTATTCAGTTGCAGTAGGTGTTTGGGGAATTATCTTATCTGCCGTCTCACTACTCTTAGGCTTCCTAACATTTGCCAATACCAAATCAACAGTAAGCACGATATTCGTTATCACGTTTATTCTAGCCATCATTACCGCGAGCTTCTCAGTCAGCGGACTTGAAAAAAGCATGATCTTACAACTTATTGCGAGCATCATTGGCTTTATTGGAACGATTGCATTACCAAAATCATCATCTGCGCATGCTATTTAAGACTCATCATCCCTCCCAACTCTTTGGGTGTCTTTATTTGACAACTGTAGGGATATAAGCTTAAATATGCCTCAGAATTTTTTACTTACCTGCACAAACTAAAGCAACACAAAAACTCTCTTGTTGACCTCTGTCACAATGGAGTTTTGTGCTGTTTAAATGTGCCAAATCATGGAGATCAACATGTCTGAAACTGCTGTTTTAAACATCCAACACAAAAATTTATCATTAACGCTACCAATTCACACTCCTGTATTAGGTCAACAAACTGTTGATGTATCTTCTTTAGTGAAAGAAGGTTTATTCACTTATGACCCGGGCTTTCTCTCAACCGCAGCGTGCTGGTCAAAAATCACTTATATTAACGGTGGTCAAGGCGTGCTTCTGCATCGCGGTTACCCTATTGAGCAATGGGTTGAAAAATCGCACTACCTGAATCTTTGTTATGCTTTATTAAACGACAAACTACCAAGCACTGCTGAAGTTAATGCATTTAGTCAACGTATTTTAGACCACATGCCTGCGTGTGAGCATATTGCGCATACAATCAAGGCATTCCCGAAAGACACGCACCCGATGGCAGCCTTAATGGCAGCAGTGAGCGTTATGTCTGCTGAAAATCAAAAAACAATGAATAAGAAAGATCCTGAGCAACAAATAGCAATAGCAGAAAAAATCATTGCACGCATTCCAACATTAGTTGCAATGACTTATCGTCACCGTAATGGCTTGCCTTTTATGGCGCCTAAGAAATCTTTTTCATATGCTGAGAATTTCTTATATATGATGTTCGCCGACAATGAAAATTACCAACCAGATCCATTAGCCGCACGCGCCATGGATACGATTTTCATATTGCATGCAGATCACGAGCAAAACGCATCTACTTCAACTGTGCGCCTTGCTGGCTCCACAGGTACTGACCCATATGCGGCTATTGTTGCAGGTATTGCTGCTCTTTGGGGACCAGCTCACGGTGGTGCTAATGAAGCAGTTGTTAAAATGCTTGAGCAAATTGGTGATGTAAGCAACATTGAGAAATTTATTGAGCGCGCTAAAGACAAAGAAGATCCATTTAGATTGATGGGCTTTGGGCATCGCGTATACAAAAACACTGATCCACGTGCAACAGCCATGAAAAAAGCATGTGAAAGCATTCTTAATCAAATGGGTGATAGTAATAATCCTTTACTACACATTGCTAAGAAGCTTGAAGAAATTGCTTTAAATGACAGCTACTTTATTGAAAGAAAATTATTCCCAAATGTTGATTTTTACTCAGGTATCATTTTAAAAGCACTAGATATTCCAACTTATATGTATACGCCAATTTTTGCATTGGCGCGCACTTCTGGTTGGATTTCTCAGTATTTAGAAATGTACAACGATCCTGCAATGAAAATTGGACGTCCACGCCAGCTTTATATTGGTGAAAACAAAAGGGATCTTCCATAGCCATTCTGTGCTTGCAGAATTCCTGCTAAATATTCGTTGAGAGTTCAATATAATCAGATTAAGGATAACCCGTGATGCTTAAAAACATTCTCCGCAATAATAGCGAGGTCAATTGTCATTATCACAAACATGACCGTAGCCCAATAACACTAATATTTATCCATGGCATGGGCGGACGTCAAACGCAATGGCATCATCAATTAGTATTTTTCAAGCAGTTTTTTAATGTTATCACATTAGACTTACCTGGGCATGGGCAAAGCCCTGTTATTACAAATAGCAGGACAAACCCTTACACGCTTGATGAATATGTTAACGATATTGCCCATGTTATTTCGGAGTTGGGTAGTGCTCATAATATTCTCATTGGACATTCACGAGGTGGCGCGTATGCTTATGCCACCGCTCAAAAACATAGCTTAAGCCTTCATATTACTCAGCTTATACTCATCAGCCCATCGCCATGCACCAAGCTTGATGCTGAGAATTTTGCCTTTTGGAACCAAGCTCTTGATGTCTTAGAAAGCATCCGCGACGATATGAATCAATTTTTCGCATCCTCAGGCTTCCACGCCGATACGCAACAAACACTTATTGATGAGCAAGTCAATGCCGGCAAAACTAATGATTTAGAGGTAATAAAAAAGTTAAACTTAGGAATGCATGATATTGAAAATGTAGACAACTTCAGTATTCCAACACTATTAATCACCTCACCCGAGGATAAAATTGTTGATGCTGACAGCAGTATTAGCTTTTATCAAAACATTAAAAACATCACATATGCGAGCATGAGCAAAAGCGGGCATTTTGCGCCATTAGAAGAACCTGAGCAAATTAATAAAATTATTTTGGACTGGATACTTAATCATGCTACATCTTAAAAAAGTAACTTTTGTCAGCACAAAGTGGCTCCATAACAACTTAAACCTACCACAGCTCGTTATCCTTGATGCGACACTCACCGATAAAAAGTGTAGTGCCTCATTTATTCCACAAAGTCGCTATTTTGATTTGAAGCAACACTTTAGCGACTTAAATAATCCTTTGCCACACTCATTGCCTCAAGCTCAAGACTTTGCCCTTGCTGCGGCAAAACTTGGTATCAATAACGATAGTATAATCGTGGTCTATGATCAAAATGGCATTTACTCGAGCGCACGCTGCTGGTGGATGTTCAAAGCGATGGGACATCATAATATTTACATCCTAGATGGTGGTCTGCCGCAGTGGCTTAATGATAACCTACCAACGACAACTCGCTATATCACAGCCACTACAGCATATTTTACAGCTACACTACTAAGTAGGTACTTTTGTGACAAAGAGCACATATTAAATAATTTGGATAGAAAGTCCGCTATTATCTTTGATGCAAGATCATCAGCACGCTTTAGCGCGCAAAAACCTGAGGCACGTGACAACCTAAACTCAGGTCATATCCCACAATCTATTAATATGCACTATGCCAGTGTCCTTGATCAAGGCTGCTTTAAATCTAAAGAAACCTTAGCAGCAATGTTTGCCACTTACGCACCTAGTCTACAACAACCACTTATTTTTACATGTGGCTCAGGCGTTACTGCCTGTATATTGGCGGCAGCTGCAACGATTATTGGTTATCGCAATATCAGCGTTTATGATGGATCGTGGAGTGAATGGGGTAATAAAAAACTGCAATTACCTTTTTGCCAACAAAACCACATACTCTGCGATGCGTCGCCCAAATAATTCAGCCGTTCTTTTGTCACCAATCGGAGGTGTCACTTCTGGGGAGTCATTTTCTGACTGTGTCATTAATCCCAAAGAACCACCCATGCGATTTAGTGCTTCCAAATGCCCACTATGATGCTCATTTTGCCCAGAAGTATTATCAATCCCCAATGACAACCACAACATACCATGCTGACAAGCAAAGGTGCATAACTGCATTAACACGTTAAACTTGTCGCCACTTAAAGAACCTGAATTGGCAAATCCAGCGGCAAGCTTGTCTTTCCAGCCTTTTTTTAGCCAGACTTTTGATGTATCATCCATAAACTTTTTGAACTGATATGGCACCGAGCCCATATAGGTTGGCGCACCAAATACAATCGCTTCATAATCATTAAGGGCATCGACATCTTGCAATTCATCAACACTGATAAGCACCGCATGCACTTCTTTTAGAGCATTGACACCCATTCCAATATGCTCTGCTACTTTCTTAGTATGACCATAACCACTGTAATAAACAATTGCTACATTTTTCATGTTAAAAATGATATTCATTCTTAAATAAAGTATTGGCATTGTAGCACGCCTAAGATGAGATTCAACTGCTACATTTTTCATGTTAAAAATGATATTCATTCTTAAATAAAGTATTGGCATTGTAGCACGCCTAAG